>SOJS01000044.1 GCA_004376435.1 Dehalococcoidia bacterium | reverse complement strand
CTCAATATAATCAGCCTTATGCCCCCCAATTACCTCCGCCAGCTTGTGAGCCAAGGTTTTGATATCTGCCATTACTATTGCCTGCCTTTTTTAATGATGGACTAATAAAGGGCCGGTGGGATGATAAAGAAAAGGTAATCTATTTTTTGTCAATTATAAGCCGGCGCCACGACCCAGCTGACCACCATCAATATAGACAGTCTGCCCGTTCATAAAGTTGGACGCCTCTGAAGCAAGATAGAGCGCCAGCAGGGCTATTTCCCGCGGTTCAGCCAGCCGCCCGGCGGGAATGGCACTCAGGACTACTCTAGCTACTTCAGGGTCTTTCATATATTGCGCCATCATCTCGGTATTGGTATCGCCGGGACCAATAGCATTGACACAGATGTTAAATGGCGCCCATTCTGAAGCCAGACAGCGGGTGAAGGCACTCAAGCCGGCTTTACTGGCACAATACTCAGAACAGTAGGGAGCGCCCAGTTCGGCACTGTTGGAGCTGATATTAATCACCTTACCCCGCTTCTGTTTCAAAAAGTGAGGTCCAACTGCCTGGCAGAAGAGAAAAGCACTGGTCAGGTTGGTGTCTATCACCCGCCGCCACTCTACAAGGGTCAGCGGCTTTTTCCAGTTGCCGCCGGTTGTCTCCCAGCCAGGGGCTTTGGCTCCGGCAATAAAGGCAACCGGCTTGTTGTAGGTATCAATGCCGGCATTGTTGACCAGAATATCAATCCTGCCAAACTGGGTAAGGGTTTTCTCCACCACCCCTTTTACCTGCTCTTCCTCAGTGACATCGGCAGCTACCGCCAGGGCTTTTCTTCCCCGCTGACGGACCTCTCCGGCTACCTGCTCTATCTGTTTTCTGGTGCGGGCAACCACGGTAATATCCACCCCAGCCTCAGCCAGAGTTAAGGCAATCGCCTTACCAATACCCCGCCCGCCGCCGGTAACAATAGCCACCTTACCCTCAACACTGAAATCTCTGGCAATCACCCCAAATTACCCCCTTTTGTCGCTAGTGATTTATCTTACCCCTAAGTCTGGCTAGGGTCAAGAAGGCGGCTGCGGTTAAGCCGTCTAATTTGAGGCTGGGTTCTAAAATATGCTATAATAAAAAATGTCTATAAAGACGATTGCCACCAACCGTAAGGCTCACTACAATTTTCACCTGCAGGATAGTGTTGAGGCAGGCATTGTCCTCACCGGCAGTGAGATAAAATCAATCCGTGCCGGCAGGGTGAATTTAAGTGATAGCTATGCCAAGACGGAGGGGGACGAATTATGGCTGGTGAATGCTCATATTGCCCGCTATGAGGCAGGTAGCTATTTAAGCCACGAGCCAACCCGACGGCGCAAGCTCCTGCTCCATCGTAAGCAGATTGACAGCCTCGCCAGCAAGATGAAAGAAAGGGGTCTTACCTTAGTCCCGTTAAGGTTATATATTAAAGACGGTATCGCCAAGGTTGAGGTCGCCTTAGCCAAAGGCAAAAAGAGATTTGACAAGCGGGAGGCGATAATTCGCCGCCAGACAGAAAGAGAGATTGACCAAGCCATAAAGAGAAAGAGAGCTTAAGGGAGGCAGTTGCCTATAGCCAGTGGGGACGTAAGGGTTCGACAGGGGAGGTAGGCTGCAGGGTGGCAGGCCGAGGTGCCGCCAACCTCGTAAAACAGGTGGCAAAAAATTAACTGACGAACCAGTTCTTCTTGCCGCCTAACTAATTAGGCAGCACATCCAACCCGACCCCCCTCAATGGGTTGGGATTGGGTGCCGCAAAATTGGGGTGCCGCCGCCGCAACGCCGATAGTGGCGGTGAAAGAAAAAATCGGCTGGTCGGGCTAAACTCGGTCAGCAGAGGCTAGCCGGATAAGATTAAAGAGCTGACTAAGCCTGTAGTGTATTCTGGGCAGCCTCTTCTGGACGGGGAGTTCGACTCTCCCCCGTCTCCACCAGTCTAAAATCGGGCTCTTGGCTAATGCTGAGAGCCCGTTACTTTTTCCACCCTTACCGCGCATACCTTAAGCTCGGGTATCTTGGACACCGGGTCAAGAGCCGGGTTGGTGAGCAGGTTGGTCGGGCTTTCGGCAAAATGGAAGCTCATTGAGATTACCCCCGGCGGTGATGCCTCAGTTACCCTAGCTTTAGCCACCACCTCCCCCCGCCGCGAGACAACCTTTACCTTGTCGCCATCAGCAACCCCCAAAGCTAGGGCATCAGCCGGGTTTATCTCCACCAGTTCCTCACCCCTTAATATGTTGAGCCCCTTCACTTTTCGCGTCAGGGTGCCGGTGTGGTATTGATACAGGCTGCGCTCGGTGGTCAGTAGCAGAGGATAGTCATCATCAGCCAGCTCCATGGGCGGCTTATACTCCAGAGGCATGAATTTTCCTTTGCCGCGGGTAAACTGCTCTTTATGGAGGATAGGAGTTCCCGGGTGCTGGGGGGTGGGGCAGGGCCACTGCAAGCCCTCATTCTCAAGACGCTCGTAGGAAATGCCGCCATAGCTGGGGGTGAGGCGGGTAATCTCGTCCATAATCTGGGACGGGTGGGTAAAGGCAAAGCCTTTCCCCCCCAGCCTCTGCCCAATTTGGCAGGTAATCAGCCAGTCAGGCTTAGAGTCACCTATCGGCTCAATCGCTTTCCTTACTAGCTGCACCCGGCGCTCAGTATTGGTGAAGGTGCCGTCCTTCTCGGCAAAGCTGGCGGCGGGCAGGACAACATCAGCCAGCTGGGCTGTCTCGGAGAGAAAAACATCCTGAACAACCAAAAGCTCCAGCTTTTTAAGTGACTCTCGGACATGCCCGGCATCAGGGTCAGATAGTGCTGGGTTCTCCCCCATAAGATAGACTGCCTTTATCTTTTTCTGGTAGGCAGCCTGAAGAATCTCGGTCAGGGTCAGCCCGGGCTCAGGCGGTAGGGAGCAGCTCCAGGCAGATTCAAACTTCTGCCTGATAGCCGGGTCGCCTACTGACTGATAACCAGGGTAGACATCGGGCAGAGCACCCATATCACAGGCTCCCTGCACATTATTCTGCCCCCGCAGCGGGTTTACCCCGCTTGATGGCTGGCCGATGTTGCCGGTCAGCATCGCCAGATTGGCGGTGGCGATGACATTATCCGTCCCGTGAGAGCTCTGGGTAATACCCATGGCGTAGAGAATAGTCGCCGGGCGGTTAGTGGCGTAGATACGGGCGGCTTCAATTATCTTCTGCGCCGGGACACCGCTAATCCTCTCAGCAAAATCAAGGTCAAAGCCCTCAAGTGATTTGGCAAAGGCATCAAAGTTCTCACAGCGCTTCTCTATAAAAGACTTGTCAAGCAGCCCCTCATTAACTATCACCCGCATCATGCCCATCAGCAGGGCGACATCACTGCCCAGACTGTGCTGCAGCCACAGGTCAGCGAAGCGGCAGAGCTCAATCTGGCGGGGGTTAGCCACGATGAGCTTTGCCCCCCTCCGCACCGCCCTCTTCACCTCCTCCCCGATGATGGGGTGGGCGGCGGAGGTGTTAGTGCCGATAGCCAGAATAGCGGCGGCGTCAGCAATCTCGCTGATGGAGTTGGTCATCGCCCCGCTGCCGAAGCTCTGGGCAAGGCCGGCAACAGTGGGGGCGTGGCACAGCCGGGCGCAGTGGTCAACATTGTTGGTGCCCAGCACGGTGCGGGCAAATTTCTGAATAATATAGTTGTCCTCGTTGGTGCCTTTGGCTGAGGAAATTACCGCCACCTCATCCCCCTGATAACTGGCTAGTCTGGCGGCAATAAGGTCAAGGGCTTCCTCCCAGCCTGCCGCCACCAGCTTGCCACCCCACCTGATTAAGGGAGTAGTCAGGCGCTGGGGGTGGTGAATGAATTCAGCCACGCCGAAGCGGCCTTTAACACAGAGGCTACCCCGGTTAACCGGGTTTTCTCTATCGCCACGGACGGCTATCACCTTGCCATCACGAATACCGAGATAAATACCACAGCCAACGCCGCAGTAGGGGCAGGTAGTCTTAACCTCTCGCGTTGGCTGGCGGGTATCTTTGGGGATTAGGGCGGCAGTTGGGCAGCGGACAACGCACTCGCCGCAGGACTGGCAGCTTGAGTCCAGCATCAAGCCATCATTAAAGGTAGCCACCCTGGCCTGGTAGCCGCGGAAGCCGAGGTCAATAGCCCCCACCCCGCAGATTTCATCACAGGTACGGACACACTTGGCGCAGAGGATGCAGTAGTTGCGGTCAAAATTAAAGAAGGGGTTGCTGCTATCAACGGGGAATTTCTTGGTTGAGCGGGCAAAGGCTGACTCGGTAACGCCAAGGTGGGCGGCAATCTGCTCCAAATCATGGCGCTGGTTCTTAACACGGGTAAGGAAATCGGCGGGGTGCTCGGCGATAAGAAGCTGAAGGGCAACACGACGCACCTTCTTAACCGCCGGCGTCTCGGTTTCCACCACCATCCCCCCCACCACCGGCGTCGTGCAGGCGGTGGGCAGACCGCGCCACCCCTCAATCTCAACAACACAGAGGCGACAGCCCCCATATGGCTCCAGGTCAGGGTCAGCGCAGAGGGTAGGAATGTAGATGCCAGCCTCCTCGGCTGCCTCAAGCACAGTGGCGTCCCTTTTTGCCTTAACTTCTTGACCATTAATAGTTAGTCTGATTGTATCCAAAGCAAACTCCCTATTCCTCTCTCTCCTCAAGGTCACACCTCAGGCATCGCTTTGCCTCTTCAACTGCCATCTCCTCACTCAATCCGAGCTCTACCTCGGCAAAGCTGCTAAGCCGCTGGTCAGGGGGGAGACTGGGTACCTGCGGCCGCCGTTTCTCTTCAGCTTCCTCAAGCGGGGCGATTGCTCCCTCAGGTGGCGCCAGTGCTTCTTCAATAACCCCACTGCCACCCAGATATTTATCTATGGAGATGGCTGCCTGTCTGCCGGCAGCAATTGCCTCAATGACTGAAGCCGGCCCGCTCACGGCATCGCCACCAGCAAAGACACCCTCCCTATCGGTGGCAAGGGTATCAGCATCAACCTGAATGACATCTCCCCGGCCGGTGGCTATACCAAACCGGTGCGGAATCTCAGGGCGCTGGCCGATGGCGGAGATAATAGTATCAAAGCTCATCGTAAATTCACTGCCTTTGATTGGTTCAGGTCGTCTTCTTCCGCCAGTATCCACCATGCCCAGTT
>SOJS01000068.1 GCA_004376435.1 Dehalococcoidia bacterium | reverse complement strand
AGGGCGTTTTGGGTAAGGTTAATGCCAGAGGCACGCTGGGTTACTTCTGATTTGGCGGTAGTGGTTGGTTCTGTCACTGGCTTTGCCTCCTCTCGTTTAGTTGGCTCTTTTGCAGTCAGGATTTCCTTCACCATGGCTTGGATTTCAGAGTCGGTGGGCAGTCGTTTGGGCACACGGCTCTTCTCCGGCACCAGGTGCTCCATTCCCGGCAGGGTGCGTGGTTTTTCCAGCCGCTCAATCACCCGGCTGGTGAGCCACTCAATCTTGTCTCGATCACGCAAGCCCATTGACTCAGCATCAGCAAAGATAGCTCGGGCAATCTGGGTGCGTTTTATGGGTGTTAGTTGTTTCTTTTTTGATTGGTTAGCTGACCCCATTTCCATCTCCAGGGCTAGTTTTTACCGACCTTGCTTTTCTGTCTTCTTCGGCTTCTATTACTTTTAGCTATCTTTCCTAAACTTTCATCGGGGAGAAGAGGTAGCTGAGAAACCGGCCGGGGTGATTTGGCTTCCGCGCTGAGCAGGGTATCTACCTCCTCTTTCAGGGCGGTGATGTCAGCAAACTGGCGGTAGACGCTGGCAAAGCGGATATAGGCAATGTAGTCCAGGTTCTTTAGCCTTTCCATTACCATATCACCGACGACAGCACTCGGCACCTCTGACCTGCCCAGCTGGTAAAGCTGAGCCTCTATATCGTCAGCTAGCTTTTCAATAGCACCGGCTGGCAGTGGCCTTTTTTCACAGGCTTTGCGCATACCAGTTAGCAGTTTGTCGCGGTTAAATTCCTCTCGCCTCTCGTCTTTCTTAATCAAAAAGAGGCTTGTTGGCTGTATCCGCTCGTAGGTGGTGAAACGCGAGTCACAGCCAAGGCACTGGCGCCGGCGGCGTATGCCGTCGTTTACCTCACGGGAGTCTATCACATGCGAATCATGGAAGCCGCAATAAGGGCAATTCATCGCCAAACCCTCTCTATATTGTGTAGAGATGCTATCTTAACACAATATATAGTGTTTGTCAAGCCCTGTTTGGAAGGTTGGGGCAGACAAAAGGGCTGTAGTGCTCTTAGAGCACTACAGCCCTTGCCGGCTTAATGCTTTCTGCCTAACCGACCACTTTACCGGAGCTAACTACTGCCCCGGAGCGCGTAAGGGCGTTTTAACCAGTTTATCCGAGCCAGCTAGTGCCTGGCGCCGATGGCTGAAAAGAGGGCGGCGCAGGAAGGAGGGAACATCCAGCTCGTCCTCACTCTTCAAGCCCTTAAGCAGTTGGGTAAGCTCCTCTTCCTGGTCTTCACCGGGCAGCCCTATCTTGGAGGTAAATCCAGTAGCAATTAGGGTAATCCTTACCTCTTTATCCATGGCCGGGTCATGAGCCACGCCGAAGATGATGTTGGCCTCCGGGGCTACTGCTTGCTTGATAACCTCAGCTGCCTCCTTAACCTCAAACAGGGTGAGGCTACTGCTACCAACAATATTGAACAGCACACCCTTTGACCCGTCAATGGAAACATCCAGTAAGGGGCTGGCCAGGGCTTCCTTAGCTGCATCTACGGCTCGTTTTTGGCCTGACCCTCTGCCTACGGACATCCATGCCGGACCGGCATTCTTCATCACCGACTTGACATCGGCGAAGTCAAGGTTAATCAGCCCGGGAACGGTGATAACCTCAGCGATAGCCTGAACGCCATGGCGGAGCACATCGTCAGCCATCTTAAAGGCGTTGTCCACGCCCGTCCTCTGGTCACAGAGGTCAAGCAGGCGGTCATTAGGGATGATAATCAGGGTATCAACCTTGCCCAAAAGACGGGCAATACCCTCATCAGCCACCCTACAGCGGTTGGTACCCTCAAAGCTAAATGGTTTGGTGACGACGGCGATGGTCAGGGCGCCGCTCTGCTTGCCGATTTCGGCAATAACGGGGGCAGCGCCGGTGCCGGTGCCACCACCCATGCCGCAGGTGATGAACACCATGTCAGCCCCTGATATGAGCTCTTGGAGTTCATCACGGCTTTCCTCAGCTGCTTTCAGACCCATGGCATGGTCACCACCTACCCCCAGCCCTTTGGTTAGCTTCTCTCCGATCTGGATGCGGGTTGGGGCTTCAGTAATGCTCAGGGCTTGGGCATCGGTATTCATGGCGATAAACTCAACGCCTTGGATTTCCTCTCTAACCATACGGGTAACGGCATTACAGCCACCACCACCTAAGCCGATAACCTTAATCTTGGCTGGGTTGGGAACAAAACTTGTTTTTGCCATCTCCTCCTCCTTTCTTTACCACTTTTTTCCCTTAACGGAACAGGTTTCTAATTCGCGAAACGAAGTGCCTGAGACTGAATCGGCGAGTTTTCCAGGTCTGCAGCCCTTTGTTCTTAGCCCCCCAGAGCAGGAGACCAACACTGGTGGCATAGGCCGGGTCACGAAGGGTATCGGCAATGCCATACATGTTGGTCGGCACACCTACCCTCGATGGAAGCTGCAGTATGTCGCGCCCCAGTATTTCAATACCGGAGAGGTTGGCGCTACCGCCGGTGAGAACCAGTCCACCGGGGACTAAGGTTTCATATTCAGAGCGTGGCAACTCCAGCAGGATAAGCCTTATGATTTCTTCCACCCGAGCCCGGACAATGTCACACAGGTCTTGGTAGGAGACGCCATGCCCGTCTTCTGATATTGTGCTTGGAGTATCTACCTTGCTCTCATAAACCGGCATAGCGCTGCCATACCTTTTCTTCATCTCCTCGGCGACATCAAAAGGTAGCCCCAGCCCAATAGCAATATCCCTGGTGATTTGATAGCCAGCTACCGGCAGGATAGAAGTGTGCCAGATGCTGCCGTCCTTGAAGATAGCGATATCAGTGGTGCCGCCACCAATATCAGCCAGGATAGTGCCTACCTGCTTCTCATCTTCACTCAGCACCGCCTCACTACTGGCCAGGGGTTCAAGAATGAGGTCCTCAATTTCTATGCCGACCCCATGGATGCACTTTATCAGGTTCTGGACGGAGGTTACTGCCGCCGTGATGATGTGCGTCTCCACATCTAGGCGGAAGCCGTGCATTCCTACCGGATTTTTGATACCCGGCTGACCGTCAACAGCGTAACCACGCGGTATGACATGAATCAGCTTTCTATCACTGGGAACCTTAATGCTGCGGGCACTTTGCAATACTCGCCTCAGGTCATCCCGGCGTACCAGACGGTCATTACGGGTAATGGCAACCACCCCACGATTATTTATTGAGGAGACATGCCTTCCGGTGACGCCGACAAAGGCTGATTCTACCTTGTAGTTGCTGGCTTGCTCAGCTTTCCTCACCGATTCGCGAATCGTCTCTTTGGCTTCGTTGATGTTGACCACTAAGCCTTTGTGCAGCCCACTGGATGGAGCAACGCCTACCCCAATAATTCGGGCGTTGCTCCTTTCACTCATATCGGCTATGGTGGTGCATATTTTAGTGGTGCCAACATCGATAGAGGTTAAAGTAGTCCGCTTTGCCATCTCATCCCTCCTTTTGCTTAGATTTTGACGCCCTTTTGGTTAGGCTAGTTTTCACATCTTCCAGACCTCCTCCTTTTATAACCTAGAAATTTTAGTTAAGCTGGGGTGCAGAAAAGGCTACCCGGAGCTTTTTAAGTAGAGATGGTCGCCTCCACCCCTCAGCTTCAACATCCATCGCCCAGCACAATCCCTCGGCTGCCTTGTGGTAATCATCCTCAATAGTAATGCGCTCCGCCGCCCTCAATTTGGCACTGCGGCTGCGTGGGTTAAACTCAACCTCGGCGGCAGAGGGAGTGATAACCCTCTTGTTGACTGGCCTCAAACAGGCAATATGGTCGCAGACACAGACCGGTGCCTGCGGGGGGCAGATACAGCCTTTTGATTCTCGTTGCATAAACTGTTTTACTATGCGGTCTTCTAAAGAGTGGTAACTAATGACAACCAGTCTGCCTTCAAAACCGAGAAGACTTAATGCCTGTTTGAGGACTGACGGCAGGTGCTCAAGCTCCTGATTAACCGCTATTCTTAGTGCCTGGAAGGTTCTGGTGGCGGGGTGAATCCGCCCCCGCCTCCCCCCGACAGCCTGCTCTATAATCTTGGCCAGGTGAAGGGTAGTCCTTATCGGCCGTTTCTGGATAATGCGGCGGACTATTTGGTGACTGTAATCCTCCTCACCATATTCCTTTATGATGTGGGTCAGCTTACTCTCGGGGAAGGTGTTGATGATATCGGCGGCGGTAATCTCCTGAGTGGGGCTGAAGCGCATATCCAG
Source organism: Dehalococcoidia bacterium (assembly GCA_004376435.1). Lineage (GTDB taxonomy): Bacteria > Chloroflexota > Dehalococcoidia > Dehalococcoidales > JAUVZE01 > SOJS01. The sequence goes on along the minus strand of SOJS01000068.1, from coordinate 14,149 downwards.
AGGAGCATCATGCTGAAAGCTGAAACCACGCTCATTGCTAGCTAGCTGGAGAGAGGACAACCCCAGGTCAAGCAGAATACCGTGAACGGGGAAGAAGTCATATTTAAGGCAGATAGACTGCAGATGAGCAAAGTTGTCATTAACGAGAAGGGCCGAGTCTTTACAGGCTTCCAGACGGGCGCTGGCTACCTTTATGGCTTCCGGGTCGGCGTCAATGCCTAGTAGCTGACCGCCAGGTGAGCTCCTCTCCAGGATGGCGGCGGCATGCCCCCCAGCCCCAAGCGTACAATCAATATAGCGGCCCCCTGGTTGAACAGCCAGTGCCTCAATAGCCTCATCGAGCAGAACTGGAATATGAGTGACTGCTGACATCTTTAGACTCATTAGCGTCTTTCTAAACTTTCTATAATTTGCCAGGCTTGTTCCAGACAATTGCTTTTCTCTGTTTCCCAGTGCACCCTGTTCCAAAGTTCAAGATAGGTATTAGCTCCGGCGATAATCACCTCATCTACAATCTCGGCATGTTCCCTTAAGGGAGTCGGCAGGGCTATTCTGCCCTGTCCATCAGCCCTGGTGCTAAAGGCGGTGGCAAAGATTGCCCGATTTAATTTTCTCAACTTGTTGGGTGTGGCTGAACCAGTAGTTAAAGCAGTGGCTAGCCTCTTCCACTCAGATAGGGGGTAGGCAATGATGCATTTCTCAATCCCCGGTATCAGCACCATCCCATCCTTTAGGTCCCTTCTGAACTTGGGGGGGATGGGCACTCTACCCTTCTGGTCAATCTTATACTCAAATTCACCGAAGAACATTATTAACCCCTAAACTGTCCTCACAATTTACCACAATTTACCACCTTCTACCATTTTACAACATAGCACCCCACTCTTGTCAATACTTTTTGCTTCAATTTCGTCAGACCTCCTGATTTTGCTATGCGCCTTATCTGTGGTAAAATAGAACCTGCTTTGTGAAGGGGGATTATGCTTGATTTTGGCATACTAACCATTAGTGATAAGGGGTACCGCCGGCAGCGCCGTGATGAGAGCGGTAAGGTTATTAAGGGCAGGCTGTCGGCGCTTGATAGCCGCGTCGTTAAGTATGAGATTGTCCCTGACGAAGCCAATATTATCGCCCAACGGCTTATTGAGTGGGCAGACGAGGGTGGTGTTGATGTTATTTTAACCACCGGCGGCACCGGACTCAGCCAGCGTGATGTCACCCCGGAAGCCACCCTCTCCGTGGTGGACAGGGTTGTGCCTGGCTTGGCTGAGGCGATGAGAGCCGAAACCTTCAAGCTCACGCCGTTTGCCATACTGAGCCGGGCGGTGGCTGGTGTCAGGGGAAAGTGTCTTATTATCAACCTGCCCGGTAGCTCCAAGGCAGTTCAGGAGTGCCTTGAGGTTATATTACCCGTCATCCCTCATGCCGTCGGCATTATTAAGGGAGAAATTACCGAGCATAAAGCTTAAAAGGAACCAGATTGATGCATATTGATATTTTGACCCTGTTTCCTCAGATGTTTGACAGCCCCTTTGGCGCTAGCATCTTCAAGCGGGCGATTGATAGTAAGCTGGTTAGTGTTAGCCTGCATAATATTCGGGACCATACCCATGACAAGCACCGCACCGTTGATGATTATGCTTACGGCGGCGGCGCCGGTATGATACTCAAGCCGGAGCCTATCTTTGAGGCGGTGGCGGCAATAAAAGCAACAATAAAAGAAGGCGCTGAGAAGCTGCCAGTTATCCTGCTTACCCCGCAGGGTCGCCGCTTTTGTCAGGAGGTTGCCGGTGAGCTGGCAGGTTATAGCCGCCTGGTTCTTATCTGTGGCCGCTATGAGGGGGTTGATGAGCGGGTGCGCCAGCATCTGGCTACTGATGAGATTAGTATTGGCGATTATGTCCTTAGCGGCGGTGAACTGGCGGCGATGGTGGTGGTGGATGCTGTCGTCAGGCTGTTGCCGGGGGTTCTTGGCTCGGCGGCTTCGGCGGCTGATGACTCCCACACCAGCGGATTACTGGAATACCCCCAGTACACCCGCCCGCCGCTATATAAAGGCTGGTCCGTGCCCGCCGTCTTGCTTTCTGGAGACCATGCCCGAATCGCTAAATGGCGCCATGAGCAGGCAATCCAGCGCACCCGGCAGCGTCGCCCCGAGCTATTGGAAAAAATTGATTTGCCTTAAGAGGAAAGGCAGTTAATTGACCGCGGAAAATATTAGTTCAGGAGTTCTAGCCAATGAGTATTGAACCATTAGTTGAAGTCAAAGTAAACCCTAATATTCCCTCCCTTGCTCCCGGTGATACCGTGAAGGTCAGTGCCAAGGTTATTGAGGGAGACAGAGAACGCACCCAGGTCTTCCAGGGGGTAATAATTAAGGTCAGGCAGGGTGGTGCCGGGGCTAGCTTTACCGTGCGCCGGGTTGCCTACGGCGTCGGTGTTGAGCGCACCTTCCCCTTTTATTCCCCCTTGGTGGAGAAGGTGGAGGTAATACGGCGGGGCAAAGTGCGCCGGGCTAAGCTTTACTATCTGCGTGGACTGAGCACCAAGGCATCTCGTATCAAGGAAAAACGGGCCGGCAAGGAAAAGAAACCAAGGCAAAAATAGGGTTAACTGGCTGGAGTCAAGGATGAGGTATGCCGAGGTTAGCGTTAATTCGCCAGTCGCCCAGCGTCGGACATTCAGCTATGCTATTCCTCCCGCTTTAACTGTTGATGTCGGGCAGGCGGTTTGGGTTCCCTTCGGTGATAAGCTCCTTCAGGGCATTGTTTTGGAGCTAACTGACCAGCCTTCTGTTGAGGAGACCAGAGAAATCGCCGCTGTTATTGACCCCCACCCCCTTCTCTCTCCCCCTCAGGTAAAATTAGCCCGCTGGATAAGCGAGCACTATCTTTCCCCCCTCTTTGAGGCGGTGGCGCTGATGCTCCCGCCCGGCTTTGAGCGTAAAACAGTCACCTTTATCTCGCCTGCCCCCGGTGAACAGGACTTATCCTCTCTTGGTCAGGAACAGCGCTATGTTGTGGAGCTAGTTAAAAAACAGGGGAGAATAAGCCTGGGACAGCCGGGGAAGGCACTGGGCAGAAAAAGGGCGGCGGCTATTGTCTCCCAGCTGGTCAGGCGGGGTCTGGTGGTGAGAAGTTATGAGCTTGAGCCGGTCAGGGTGAGACCAAAGCAGGAGCTTTACCTCAGCCTGGCAGTTAAGCCTGCCCAAGCTCTGGCTGAAGCCGCTCACCTCGGTGAGAGGGGAGCTAGCCGGCAGTCAGCCCTTCTTGAATTTTTAGCTCACCAGCCCGAATCAGTACCCTGGACAGAAGCCAGAAAGAAGGCTAAATGTGATAGGGCAGTGGCTGAGGCTCTAGGTAGTAAGGGTTTCATCACCCTTAATAGCCTTGAGGTAAAACGCGACCCGCTTGCCTATCACAAAATACCCCTGTCCTGTCCGCCTACCCTAACCGCCTCTCAGAGTTCAGCCCTGAAATCTATCAAATCAAGGCTGCTTAAGCCGTCGGCGGAATCTTCACCATCTGTTTTTCTCCTCCACGGCGTTACCGGCAGCGGCAAGACCGAGGTCTATCTACAGGCTCTGGCTGAGGTGGTAAAGCAGGGTAAGCGGGGCATTGTTCTCGTTCCCGAGATTGCCCTTACCCCCCAGACAATAGAGCGCTTTGCCTCGCGCTTTCCCGGCAGGGTGGCTGTCCTGCACAGCAAGCTCTCCCTGGGTGAGCAGTACGATGAGTGGCACCGGCTGAGGAGCGGGGAATTTGATGTTGTTATCGGTTCCCGCAGTGCTATCTTTGCCCCTCAAGGAGAGCTTGGTCTTATTGTTATTGATGAGGAGCATGAATGGACCTATAAACAGAATGACCACTCGCCTCGCTACCATGCCCGTGATGCCGCCATCAAGCTGGCTGAGCTGACTGGGGTGGTGGTGATACTGGGCAGCGCCACCCCCGATGTGGAGACCTTTTACTATGCCCAGAAAGGGGACTATAAACTCCTCCAGCTTCCGCAGCGGGCCACTCCCAGTGAGGGCTCACCCCTGCCCCAGGTTGAGGTTGTGGACTTAAGGGAGGAGCTCAAAGCCGGCAACAGGAGCCTTTTCAGCCGCTCTCTATTGCAGGCAGTGACGAAAGCCGTCACTAACCGAGAGCAGGTGATACTGTTTATCAATCGGCGGGGAGGGGCTACCTTTGTCCAGTGCCGCCGTTGTGGCTTTGTCTTCCGCTGTCGGCGTTGTGAGGTGGCGCTCAGCTATCATTTCACCGAGGACAAGCTGCTCTGTCACCAGTGCAACTACCAGACGGCAGTACCCTCAGTTTGCCCCCGCTGTCTTAATCGGCGGATAAAGTTTTTGGGTATCGGCACCCAGAGGCTGGAGCAGGAGGCGGCCCGTGCCTTCCCCCGAGCCAGACTGCTGCGCTGGGACAGTGATGTTACCCGAGGCAAAAATTCCCACCAGAAGATTTTTGACAGCTTCCGTGCCCACCAGGCTGATATTCTTATCGGCACCCAGATGGTTGCCAAGGGGCTCGATTTACCTGAAGTAACCCTGGTGGGGGTGGTCAGTGCCGATACTGGCCTCAACCTGCCTGACTTTCGCGCCGGGGAGAGGACCTTTCAACTGCTGTGCCAGGTGGCGGGTAGAGCCGGGCGTGGCAGTTTAGGCGGGCGGGTTATTATTCAGACCTACTCCCCGCAGCACTATGCCATTGAGGCAGCGGCGGGATATGATTACGATGCTTTCTATAGCAAGGAGATAAACTACCGCCGTCAGCTCCATAACCCCCCTTTTAGCCGCCTGGCTCGCCTCACCTATAGCCATACTAACGATGCCCGCTGCCAGCGCCAGGCAGAGAGAATGAAGCACCTGCTGGCTCAGGAGATAGACTCAAGAGGAATAGCCGACCTTGATTTGATTGGGCCAGCCCCGGCTTTTATCCACCGCCTGCGGGGCAGATTTCGCTGGCAGCTCATACTTCGTGGCACCGAGCCCTCATCTCTTCTTTCCAGACTACCCATCCCCCAGGGATGGGTAGTGGATATTGCCCCCGTCGGGCTATAGAAGGTATAATGGTGCTTAAGATGGCAGTTTTTCCTATTCGCCACCTTCCTGACCCTATATTGAGGCAGAAATCAAAGCGGGTCAGGATTATTGACGGCTCAATTAAGAAGCTCATTGCTGATATGATTGAGACGATGCATTCTGCTGGTGGGGTGGGGTTAGCCGCGCCCCAGATAGGAACCTCATTGCGGGTGGTTGTGGTTGGCATACCTGGAGAGGAGGTCATTGTTCTGATTAACCCCAAGTTGGTGCGGCAGAGGGGAGAACGCCTGGTAACTGAGGGCTGCCTTAGTGTCCCTGGCTATGTTGGGGAGATTAGGCGTGCCCAGTCTCTAACCGTTAAGGGGCTTAACCCCAGCGGCAAGGAGATAAGAATTAAGGCTGACGGGCTTCTCGCCCAGGCAGTGGAGCACGAGATAAACCATCTAGATGGCGTGCTCTATATTGACCAGCTGGACAGTATGGATAAGCTGCGCAAGATTGAGCTAGAGGAAACCGAGTTTTAGAGTGTGACTTTTGACACTAAAGTTGATTAATCTGGCACATTCTGTCCCTGATTTACCCTGGTGGCAGCTGAAACCTTTTGGCGATTATTGGTGACAGTTGTCAATGTTGCCTCCAGAGTGTCAGATAGCTGCATTATAGCCACAAATTCGCCAGTTGTCAAGTCCCTGTTATTCAGTTAGGACCTCTTCCCTATGACTATTTACTGCCATAATTAGCCCATTTGGGTGATTTACTGAAGCTAGAGTGAGGCGGTATGATGTAATTAGAAAATCATTTTGGGATAGTCTTGACATTTGCCAAATGGCAAATTATACTAGTTAGTGGGGGTTGAAGATGAATAATGAAAGCCGCAAGAATTTAGGCGTAATACTGAAACAGCAGAGACTGAGGATGCCGCTGACGCTGCGAGAGCTGACTAATTTGTCAACCGTGTCTTCATCGCACCTAGGTCGCATAGAGAGAGGGGAGCGTTTCCCGTCGGCTTCAATCCTGCGCAAGATTGCCAAGCCCTTGGGCTTTGAGGAAGGTGAGCTCTTTACCTTAGCCGGCTACCTGTCGGCTCAGCCGCCTGGTATGGCTGAGTCAAGCCCAGTTTATAGTAGCCGGCAGCTAGAACCCTATGTAGCCAGGGTATTGGCTGAAGAGCCGGTTGAGGTACAGCGGGCTGTTCTTGGCCTCCTCTCTATATTGAAGAGCATCGCCGGGAACATTGCCAAGGGAAAAAGCCAGTAACACCATTTCTAGATAGTATTCCGCCTTCTTAGACACCCAGAGCCATCCCCAATAGACAGCCTCAATGTGTCCCTTGATAAATTAGTGTCTTTGGAGTATAGTTTAGCTTTAGATGCACTAAAGGGCGGACGAAGGTTTGAAGCTGTCTATTGAGCCTGAAGCCTCATTGTTATTGACCCATGTAGCTAGCTTTCTCACCAAGCAGGGGAAAAAGTCGTATCTTGTTGGTGGCTTTGTGCGTGATGTGCTGCTGGGAAGGGAGACGGCTGATATTGATATTGCTGTTTTCGGGGATGTGCTTGAGATTGCCCCCAAGCTAGCTGATGCTCTCGGCGGCAGGTATGTCCTGCTGGATGAGATAAACGGAGTGGGCAGGGTGGTGGTTGATGGGGGGCGGTGGCAGCTTGATTTCACCACGGCTAAAGACAGCATTGAGCACAATCTGGCACAGCGCGATTTCACCTTGGATGCGCTGGCAATTGACCTCAGCCAGCTAACCAAGGGTGCCGATTTTCAACTTATAGACCCCTTCAGCGGACTGGATGACCTTGAGCAGGGTATAATTCGGGCAGTTTCTGAGACTGCCTTTAGCTCGGATGCCGTCCGCCTGCTGCGAGCGGTGCGTCTGGCTGGGGAGCTTGGCTTTGATATTGATAAGGAGACCGAATCCCAGATTCGGCGCCACTGCCACCTTTTGGATGGGGTGGCTGGCGAGCGAATAAGAGAAGAACTGCTGCGGCTGCTGGCTATCTCTGGGGCGGGAAAATACCTAGCCTATCTTGATGAGCTGGGCTTGCTTACTGTTATCATTCCAGAGCTATCTGAGACAAAAGGTGTGCCCCAGCCCAAGGAGCACTGCTGGGATGTTTTTGACCACTCACTAAAGACAGTAATTGCCGCTGACTTTCTCCTCGGGCGGGGGGGCTGGGAGTATGCTGGTGATGAGGTGCTGGCGCTTACTCCGTGGTCACCAGAGCTTGAGCGGCACTTTACCTCGGCGGTTAGCCAGGGCAGCACTAGAGGGTCGCTACTCAAGCTGGCGGCACTTCTTCACGATATCTCTAAACCGGAGACGAAGACAATTGAGGCTGATGGGCGGGTGCGCTTTCTGGGGCATACCAAGGAAGGAGCCGCCAGGGCGGTCAGTATTCTGGAGAGGCTCCGCTTCAGTGGTAAAGAGGCAAGACTGGTTGAGGTTATGGTGGCGCACCACCTGAGGCCGACTCAGATGAGCAGTAACGGTCTCCCCACCCGCCGCGCTATCTACCGTTACTTTCGCGATACCGATGATGCTGGTGTTGACATACTTTTCTTGAGCCTGGCTGACCATCTAGCCACCAGGGGTTCCAGGCTAAAGCTGGCTGAGTGGCGGCAGCACGCTAAGCTGGTGAATTATGTCCTTAACCAGCGTTTTAAGGAAGAGAGTGTGGTTACCCCGCCCAAGCTGGTTGATGGTCATGACCTAATCAATGTCTTTGATATTAGTCCCGGACCCAGAATCGGGCAGCTTCTGGAGGCGGTGCGTGAAGCCCAGGCAGGCGGGGAGGTGAAAACCAAGGAGGAGGCGCTAGCCTATATCCGAGGACAGCTGGTAAGTGAGGCGAGAAAATAGCAGCTATGCTGAGAAGGAATATTCTGGCTCTGATAGTAATATTAGCCCTGTTTGCCTTGGCTGTCAGTATCCTCGCCCTGCCTATGTTTGGTCGGGAGGGGATGCAGTTGGGTCTTGACCTTAAGGGCGGCATCCATATGGTCTATCGGGCTGACCTGTCTTTAATTGAGCCAGGCACGGAGGCGGAGGCGATTGATGGCGCCATTGCCGTTATTGAAAAGAGAATCAATGTCCTGGGGGTAACTGAGCCCGTTATCCAGAAGCTGGGTGGGGACCGCATCCTGATTGAGCTGCCTGGCATCAGCGAGGTGGAGAAAGCCAAGAGGCTCATCGGCCAGACGGCGTTACTTGAGTTTGGTGAACTGGCGGCTGATGATGAGGAGGCGAGGTGGGAAAATGAGCTTGGGCGGTGGAAGCCGGCAACAGCGGTAATTGATGGGCAGGAGAAGGAGCTGACCAGTGCCTACTTTAAGGAGAATACCTATGTAGATTATGTAGAAAACAAGCTGCTGCTCGTTTTTGAATGGGATGAGGAGGGGAGCCAGCTATCTGGGGAAATCACCGCCCGTCTTATCGGCAAGCCGTTAGGCATCTTTCTCGGCGATGAGCCCCTGCTCGGGGATGACGGGCTGCCCATCGCTCCCATTGTTCGGAGCCAAATTACGGAGCGGGGTAATATTGATGGGTTGAGCCTGAATGAGGCTACGGAGTTATCCCAGTTGCTGAACGCCGGCCGCATCCCTGTTCCCCTTATTCCCATCTACGAGCAGAGTGTATCACCCATATTGGGGGCTGGCTTTATTGATATGAGTCTTAAGGCGGGGATTATCGGCATAGTAATCGTGATGCTGTTTATGATTGCCTACTACCGCCTGCCCGGGGTTCTCGCCAGCCTGGCGCTGCTCTTTTACGGGGCGCTGGTGCTGGCCATCTTCAAGCTGATACCGGTTACCCTTACCTTGGCTGGGCTGGGCGGCTTTATCTTATCAATCGGTATGGCGGTGGATGCCAATGTGCTTATCTTTGAGCGGATGAAGGAGGAATTCAGGACGGGACGGGCACTGGGGGCAGCCATTGAGACCGGCTTTAACCGAGCCTGGACGGCTATCAGAGATAGCAATGTAACTACCTTTATCGTCTGTGGCATTTTGTACTGGCTGGGGAGCAGCATTGTCCAGAGTGCGCCGGTGATGGGTTTTGCCGTCACCCTGTTTATCGGCGTGGCGGTAAGCATGTTTACCGCCATTGTTGTTACCCGTAGCCTGTTGCGGCTGTTTGTCGGTACCCCCTTGAGGCGGCGAACATCACTATTTAGCGCCTATTCGGGGAAGAAATAATGTTTGATATTATCGGCAAGAGGTTCTACTTTCTGCTTATCTCAGGAGTAATCATCCTGGTCGGCATTATCTCGCTGGCAACCTTTGGCCTCAGGCTGGGCATTGAGTTTAGTAGCGGCTCAATAATGACGGTGAACTTTGAGCAGGAGGTAGAGACGGCTCAGCTAAAGCAGGAGCTGGCTGATTTAGGCTACTCTAACGCCCTTATCCAGCGCACCGGAGGTGGCGATTTTATTATCCGCACCCCTGAATTGGGCGGGGAGGAAAAGGCGGAACTGGAAAACGCCCTGACTGCCAGCCTTGGTAATCTCACCGAGAGCGAGTTCTATTCAGTGTCGCCGATGATAGCCTCTGAGACAGCGAAGAACGCAGCCATTGCCGTCGCCGTGGCTGCTGTTGGCATACTGCTCTATGTTACCTGGGCATTTCATAGAATGCCCAAGCCTTTCTACTACGGCACGGCGGCTATCGTGGCTTTAATCCATGATGCCCTGGTGGCACTGGGGGTTTTCTCTATCCTTGGCGGACTGCTGGGCTGGGAGATTAATCTGATGTTCATTATCGGCATCCTGGCGGTTATTGGCTATAGCGTCAATAACACGGTGGTCGTCTTTGATAGAATCCGCGAGAATCTGAGCCAGGATGTCAGCTCCGACTTTGAGGTCGTGGTTAATAATAGTCTGGTTGAGAGCCTGGGGCGCTCTCTGAACACCAGCCTGACGACGCTGTTTATGGTGCTGGCGCTGCTGTTATTTGTCGGCGCTTCAATCCAGAACTTCGCCGTGGTGCTAATGATTGGTGTCATTGCCGGCACCTTTAGCTCACTCTTCATTGCCCCCACCCTGCTGGTGATGTGGGAGAGGGGGGAGTGGGGGCGGCTGGTTCAGTGGCTACCTGTGGTCAGGGGCAGGTAGGGAGTGGGGGGCGATGTTTGCTACCAGAAGCGGTGCCGCTAAACTTTCCCTTATTGTCATCACCGGGCTGATTGCTCTCAAGGTAACAGTAGCAGTAATCACCGGCAGTATCAGCATTTTCGCGCAAGCAGTCGATAGTTTCCTTGACCTGCTGGCGGTATTGATCACCTTCTTTGCCGTTATTATCGCCAGCCGTCCGGCTGATGAAAGGCACGCCTTCGGCCACGGCAAGGTAGAGAATATCGCCGCTACTGTCCAGGCGGTGCTGATTCTGACGGCTGGTGCCCTGATAATTTATACCGCCGTGCGCCGGATAATAATGGGCACGGCGATAGAGCTAACTGAAGCCGGTATTGGCGTCATGGCGGTCTCCATAATAGCCAGCATCTTCCTTTCCCGCCACCTGCTCAAGGTAGCACGGACTACCGACTCAATCGCCCTGGAGGCAAATGCCCGCAATATTGCCGCCGATGTCTACTCCGCAGCTGGGGTACTGGTAGGACTGGCCGTGATACGCCTTACCGGGCTTAATATCCTTGACCCCATCATCGCTATAGCTGTAGCCCTGATCATCCTGAAGGCGGCTTATGATGTGATGCGGAGGTCGTTTGGAGGGCTGATTGATGTCAAACTGCCGGAGGCGGAGGAGAAAGTCATCAAGGAATGTATTATGATGTATTATGGCGAGCTGGTCAGTTTTCATGCCCTGCGCACCCGTAAAGCGGGTAACCAACGCTATGTTGACCTGCATCTGATAATGCCCAAGAAGATAAGTGTCGCCGCATCACATCAAATCTGTGACCGCATAGAGCAGAGTATTAAAAAAAGGCTACATCATACTAGCGTCAGTATCCATGTTGAACCCTGCGACGAGAATTGTGACCTCTGCCCCATCCCCTCTGAGCGGTGTCAGCCCTAGGGCAGATTATGGGTCTTCTTTATTGTCCTAATCAGCGGGGCGATGTCGGGCGCCGCTAGCTGGCGTGGCTTACCCAGAGGGTCTTCAATATTTTCCTTGCCCAGCAGGACAGCCAAGGTGGCTCCTACCGAGGCGGCTAGAGCATTAAGATTGTAGCCCCCCTCCAGAGTAAAAACAAGCCTGCCGCCACCAAGCTCATCAGCCAGTCCCTTGATAATATTTACCATCCGGGCAAAGCCGCCGACGCTTACCTGCATCAGGGCGAGTTCGTCTGCCCAGTGGCAGTCATAGCCGGCTGAGACCAGTATAAGCTGGGGCTTGAAGCGTCTGGCGGCGGGGGTAATAATCTGCTCAAAAGCCGCTAGATACTCATTATCACCACAGCCGGCCGGCAGCGGTATATTAATTGTGGTGCCTCTTGCCTTCCCCTCACCGGTCTCATCAATATTCCCTGTCCCCGGGTAGAGGGGATACTGGTGGCTTGATATGTAGAGCACCTCGGGGCTATCATAAAAGATTTCCTGGGTGCCGTTGCCGTGGTGGACATCAAAATCAATGATAAGGATGCGCTCCAGCTTGTATTTGGCTAGGGCATATTTAGCGGCGATAGCCGCATTATTAAACAGGCAGAAGCCCATGGCTTGGTGGGGGGTGGCATGATGACCCGGCGGTCTGACCAGGGCAAAGGCGCTATCTACCTCCCCAGTCATCACTGCCTTGGTTGCTCGCATGGCGCCGCCGGCGGCGTAAAGGGCGGCTTGGTAGGAGTCGGCAGACATCACGGTATCGGCATCAAGCCAGCCGCCCCCCGCCTGCGCCACCTGCTGGATATTTAAGATATGCTGCTTATGGTGAACCAGCGCCAGTTCCTCAGCAGTTGCCGCCCGTGGCTTGATGAGTGTTAGTTTTTGCCTGAGCCCGCTCTGCTCAAGGTGAGAAGTAATGGCTTCCAGTCGGCGGGCGTTTTCCACATGGTGGCCGGTGTCGTGTTTTAGATATATCGGGTCGTAGATATAGGCTACTTTCATTTTCCTCCTCAATAAAATTAGATGCCGAAAAGGGTCTAAACCACCAAACCTATCCCTGACACCAGAAACCAGCCCCCGAAGCCTACCAGCAGCAGGCTACAGGCAATAAAAATCCCCTCCTGAAATTTTCTCCCCCAGAAGGAGCGGGTCTTATAGACCACGATTGAGACCAGGGATAGCCAGAGCAAATCAACCAGCCAGTGAACAACAATAAAGACAATCAGGCCGGCTGTGCCAAATTCAAGGAATCTCATAACAAGCAGGCTGCCTATTGTTGCCCACCACAGCAGGAAAAATGGGTTCAGCCCGCTGGTAATGATGCCGGCGGTAAAGGCGCTGTAGGGCAGGTCCTTGCTCCCCTTAACCACCTCGGCTCGGGCACGAAACATGCCAATGCCGAGCCAGATAATCATGCCACCACCAATTATACTTAAAGCAAGCTGGACAAAAATATTGTGGAAGAACTGGGCAAAACCAAAGTAGATGAGCAGTATCAGGGGGACCTCTATCACGGCATGACCGAGGGATATCATGGTGCCCGCCAGCGGCGACTTGTAGCTCTTGGCAAGTGTTACGGCAAACATGGGACCGGGCATCATCACCCCGGAGAGTGAGATTACTATTACGCTTAACAGGATTGGGAGCATCAAACCGCCTTTAACTAGGGGCTGGTCTTTTATTATAGCACTGCTTAACCCCTTATATCACTGCTTGAGTTGGCTTAATTAATGGATTATACTGGGGCAAAGGGCGAAAGTGTCGTTAGATTTAACCAAGGTGGCGTCTCAGGTTGGGGACATGGTAGCCAGGCTGAAGGCTACTTCCGCCGAGAGGCAGGAGCACCTTAAGCAGGCTCTGTCCGTTCTCGGTGAGCAGGATGCCAACCGGGAGAACCTGAAAAGGAAGATTGCCGCCAGCAAGACTACCTGGCTGGTGGCTGGACTGGCGGACGGCATCAGTCAGCACCATGAAGCGCCGCCTCCCCCTGTGGAATTTAATGTCATCGCCACCGATGGCTCCCACATTGATGTTGACCGCCACAGGTCAACGCGGTGTTATCTGATAAACATCGGCAGTATCGTTCTTCATTATGGCGCCAGCCCTAGTGCTTTCCTTGATAGTTCCCCCAGCCTCTATTCTGGAGATGAAGAGCTGGTTATTGTGCCGGTGGCTGGTCGTGAGCAGCCGATAGAAGGCGTGCTTTTGGGTATTAAGCGTGGTGTTGATGAGTGCCACCATCTGGTGGGACTGTCCGCCGAGCTGCCGCCGAAAAGCTTGAGCCTGGCACTGCTTGATGGCTCGCTTATCCTGTGGGGCCTGGAGGCTTACCCCGAATTTGTCACCGAGGCACTGCTGGATAACGGTTTTCTAAAATACCTGGAAGATATGAGGCGGCTTAACAATGAGCGGAAGCTGGCTCTGGCTAGCTATATCAGCTTTCCCCGCAGCACCGATGTCGTCAATGCCCTGCGGGTGGCTATCTGTCCCCATGAGCCGGCTGACTGTGACCGCTACTGCCCGGGGTCGGCAAGGGGCTGTGATGAGGTGGCTGGTGTTCAGGACAGGGAGCTATTTATGAATCTGCTTGGTGAGGGGGAAAGGTCGGCTCTCTTCATCAGCCAGTCGTCCATAGTCCGCAGGCGCTATGGAGAGCACCAGGTCTATTTTTTCTATATCAGGCTTGATGATGAAATCGCCCGCCTTGAGATTCCGCGCTGGGTGGCGCAGGATAAAGACTTGCTCAATCTAGTTCATAGTTTAGTCCTGGACCAGTGCCGGCGGGGAAAAGGCTACCCGGTGGCGCTGAGCGAAGCCCATGAGAAGGCAGTGGTCAGCGGCGCTGATAGGGAGCTATTCTGGCAGCTGGTGGAGTCATCCTTAATAGATGAACATCTGCCCAGCCTGGCATCAGCCAAGAGCCGCAGCAAGAGGGCAAGGTGGGTATAATGTTAATTGACCTCACCCCCTTTATCCCCCTCTCCTTAAAAGGAGAGGGGGAAGGTAAAATAAAAGAGGGCTAACGCCCTCTTAAACTCCC
>SOJS01000006.1 GCA_004376435.1 Dehalococcoidia bacterium | reverse complement strand
AAATATAACCAGCTACCATCCTTTGCTGAAGAAGAAAGGCTTGAGGCGCAGGGCTACTGGCTGATTGCTGGTGTTGACGAGGTCGGTCGTGGCGCCCTAGCCGGTCCGGTGGTTGCCGCCGCCGTCATCCTGCCCCGCCGCATGGACACTCCCTGGCTTTCCCAGGTAAAGGACAGCAAGCAGTTGAGCCCAACCAGACGCCAGCTTCTGTTTCATCATATCCACCAGACAGCCATCTCGGTCGGCATTGGCGCCGTGCCGCACCGGGTAGTAGATGCCCAAGGGATAATAAAAGCCACCAGACTAGCGATGAAACTAGCCATATCCCGGCTTTCGCCACCACCCCAGTCCCTGCTCATAGACTACATGCTCCTCCCCGAGGTGCCGCTGCCCCAAAGGGGGATAAAGAACGGCGATAGCCTGTCTCTATCTATTGCCTGTGCCTCCATAGTGGCCAAGGTGACCAGAGACCGTCTGATGATAGAGCTTGACCAAATTCACCCTGGTTATGGGCTGGCGCAGCACAAGGGCTACGGCACCAGAGAGCACCTTAACTGCCTGCGCCGCTTGGGGCTGTCGCCCATCCACCGCCAATCCTTCAGACCAGTCAGGGATTTAATCCATAAGTAACTTATCAAGAAATGAAACGCCGAGATGTTGGTATCCTGGGTGAAAAACTGGCTCGGGACTTCCTGAAAAAGAAAGGCTACCGCATTACAGAAAGCAACTACCGCTGCCCCGAGGGCGAGATTGATATCGTCGCCAGATATAGAGACCATCTGGTCTTTATTGAGGTAAGAACCAAAACCAGCCTTGAGTTTGGCTGTCCCGAAGAATCAATCACACCGCTTAAAATGGCAAAGTTAAGGGCGGTGGCTGCCTACTATCGGCAAGCCCACCACAACCTGCCCCGGCTATGGCGCATTGATGTTGTCGCCATAGAGCTCAACCAGAAGGGGAAGCCAGACCGCATTGAGCTTATTGAGAATGCCGTCGGCGGCTGACAGCTTTACTGCCCAACCTTGGCTATGCTAGAATTAACTGCCAGAGGAGGCGGTGAATATGGCTGCAGCCGAGGCAATGCCAAAATCAACCTGGCGCATTATTGACGCCAACCTAAATCGCATCGGTGAGGGGCTTCGTCTTCTGGAAGACCTGGCTCGACTCCAGCTTAATGATGCCAGCTTAACCGAAAAACTAAAAACGATGCGCCATGACCTGATAAGAGGTGACCAATCATTTAACCAGCAGCTCCTTGAGGCACGGGATGCCGAGGCTGATGTTGGCGTTGATATTGAGGTGGCTGGGGAGGGAGTGCGGGGGCTGCCGACAATGATAGTGGCTAACTCAAGAAGGGTGCAGCAGTCGCTGAGAGTAATAGAGGAAATAGCCAAGATGGCGGGGGGCAAATTTGACGGGGAAAAGTTCAAGCAGGCTCGCTTTGCCCTCTACACTTTAGAGCAAGTCCTGCTCTCCCGATTACTGCGGCGGGATAAGGCAAGGCGTATTAGCGGTCTTTATGCCATTATCGACAGTCAAGCTTTAAAGGGGCGCCGCCACCTTGAGGTCGCCAGCCAGATAATCAGCGGCGGCGCCAAGGTGGTTCAACTGCGCGATAAACTGCTTAACAGAAAAGAGCTGCTGGCACTAGCTCGCCAGCTAAGGAAATTATGCGCCGAGCAGAATGTGCTCTTTATAGTCAACGACTACCTTGATATCGCCCTAGCTTGTGATGCTGATGGGCTGCACCTGGGTCAGGATGACCTGCCGGTTAAGGTCGCCCGCCAGCTACTGCCGATTGACAAAATGGTGGGCGTTTCGGCAAGGAGCGTCCGCCGGGCTAGGACGGCTGAGGAGGAGGGGGCGGACTATATTGCCGTCGGCTCAATCTACCCGACCACTTCCAAGGAGACAGCCAAGGTGGTTGGCCTGGAGAGGCTGCGCCAGGTGAGACAGGCGACATCCCTGCCTCTGGTTGCCATTGGCGGTATAAATGAGGACAATGCCGCCGATGTCATAGCCGCTGGTGCCAACTCAGTAGCTATGATTAGCGCCCTGCTGGAGGCGGAGTCGCCACAAGAAGCAGCCCGAAAAATAACCGCCAGATTTGAGGTATCAGATGAAAAAGCCGACTGACAACCTGCAGTCAATCGCCGACCAGATACGAGCCGACTTCTCGGCCAAGGATGCCACCAGAGAAAAGGTACTGCCCCTGTGCCGTGATGTCATCCGCAACTCCAGCCAGGCTATTCGTGCCATCCACCGCCAGCAGTTTGACCGGGCTAAAAAAGGGCTGGCTGCCGCCAGCAGCCTCCTTGATGAGATAAAGAACGCCCTCGCCGACTGTCGTGAGCTTGAGGGCAGAGGCTTTGTCAGGGATGCCCAGAAGGAGTTTGTTGAGGGCAGCGTTACCCTGGCTGTGGTAAGGGCGGAGCCGCTTCCCCGTCCTGATGAGCTCGGCGTTGACCATGCTGCCTACCTGAACGGGCTGGGGGAGGCGGTGGGCGAACTGCGGCGGTACCTTCTGGACAGCATGAGGCGGGGCGACCTCTCCCGAGGCGAGGAGCTGCTGGAAGCCATGGATGACATCTATGGCGTTTTAGTCACCATGGACTTTCCCGATGCCATAACCGGCGGCCTGCGCCGCACCACTGACATGGTGCGTGGTGTCCTGGAAAAGACGCGCGGTGACCTGACACTAGCCGTCAGGCAGAAAGAGTTGGAGAGCAGATTAGGTGAATTTGAAGAAAAATCTTCCTGCTGATGAGATTGTTGACTAGTATTGACCTTTGGCGGCAGATATAATAAACTGACTCAGCTAGGGGACAGGTTGAGCAATCAACCTTTTCTTTTTGTGATAAAGGCAATGGTTTTATAGGAGGTTAGCTTAATGGACTCATGGCTGCTCCAGATAATTATCCTAGTGGCTGGAGTTCTGGCTTTGGGTTTCGTTGGCTATCTGACAGCCACCGTCCTGCGCCAGAGTGAAGGCAATGAGAAGATGAGGGAAATCTCCCAAGCCATCCGCCAGGGAGCGATGGCTTTCCTGCGCCGTGAGTTTATAACCCTGACTGCCTTCACCGTGGTAATATTCATAATCCTGGCTATATTTATTGAACCCAAGCCTTTGGTGGCTATTGCCTATGTCAGCGGCACAGTCACCTCAGCTCTGGCTGGCTTCCTGGGGATGAGCATTGCCACCAAGGCTAATGCCAGAACCGCCAATGCCGCCATCACCAGCTGGGCTAAAGGGCTAAAGATTGCCTTCTCCAGCGGGGCGGTAATGGGCTTTTCCGTGGTCGGCCTGGGTCTGCTGGGGCTGTCTATCATTGCTTTCATCTGGCAAGACACCCATGTCTGGCTGGGCTTTGCCTTCGGCGCTTCTTCAGTCGCCCTTTTTTTGAGAGTCGGCGGTGGTATCTTCACCAAGAGCGCCGATGTCGGCGCTGACCTAGTGGGCAAGGTGGAGAAGGGCATCCCTGAAGATGACCCAAGAAACCCAGCCGTGATTGCCGATAATGTCGGTGATAATGTCGGTGATATTGCCGGTATGGGCTCCGACCTGTATGAGTCCTATGTCTCGGCTATCGCGGCGTCGATGGTTTTAGGTGTCATCGTCCTTGGCTCGGTAAAGGGTATGTTTCTGCCGCTGCTGCTTGGCGCTGTCGGCGTTATTGTTTCCATTATCGGCGCTCTTTCTGTGAGGCCGAAGGATGTTGAGGCTAAATTTGAAAAGCAGGTCGCCAAGGCACACGCCACCATGAACACCGGCGTCTATGTCAGCAACATCCTGATGATAATCGCCAGCTTCTTTATTATCCGCAGTTATGTCGGTGAACTGGGGCTTTTCTGGGCACTGATATCCGGCTTAATCGCCGGTTTCCTAATCGGGCAGGCAACTGAATACTTCACCTCGGCAGAACACGGCCCGGCAAAGAAGATAGCCAAGTCGGCTGAGAGCGGTGCCGCCGTTACCATTATTGAAGGCATCGGCACCGGCATGATGAGCACTGTTCTGCCTGTAATTCTGGTGGCTATCGCCACTGTGCTCGCCTACCTCTTTGGCGGGCTGCTGGGGATAGCCATCGCCTCTATGGGGATGCTGATTAATCTGGGGATGCTGCTGGCTATGGACTGCTTCGGACCGATAGCCGATAACTCAGCCGGTATTGCCCAGATGGCTGGGCTAGGTAAAGAAGTCAGGGAGCGCTGTGAAGCCCTGGATGCCGTGGGCAACACCACGGCAGCACTGGGTAAAGGCTTTGCCATCGCCTCAGCCGCCCTGGCATCACTTGCCTGGCTGGCTACCTACTTTGCGGTCGCCAATATTGACATCGCCAGCCTGACCAATGTTAGCGTCATTGCCGGCGTGCTCATCGGTGGTATGCTGACCTTCATCTTCAGCGCCCTGGCAATGCAGGGTGTTGCCGACGGCTCTTTTGCCATCGTTAACGAGGTCAGGAGGCAGTTTAGGGAAATCAAAGGGCTGATGGAGGGCAAAGCCAAGCCTGACTATGTAAGCTGCGTTGATATTGCCACCAAAAGGGCGCTCAAGTCAATGCTACTGCCGGGAGTTCTGGTGCTATTAGTGCCCCTTATCCTCGGCTTTACCCTGGGGCCTGAAGCAGTCGCCGGTTTACTGGTGGGAGCACTAGTAACCGGGTTTCTGATGGCGGTCATGATGGCTAACGCTGGCGGTGCCTGGGATAATGCCAAGAAATATATTGAGGCTGGAGCCTTTGGGGGTAAGGGTAGCCAGGCTCACAAAGCAGCCGTTATCGGCGATACCGTGGGTGACCCGTTTAAGGATACAGCCGGACCGTCACTGAACATCCTGATAAAGCTGGTGGGTAAAGTGGCTGTCATCTTCGGACCTATTTTCATCACCCTGATTGCCCTAGACTAACCATGAAGGTAAGGGTTGGACTGGCGCTGAGCGCCAATTGTGGTCTCGGGACCATGACCAGGGTAGACAGCCGTATCATCGGGCAGCGTCATCAGCTTGGCCTGAATGCTATCTATTATCTGGCGGTAGCTGCTGCCGGGTAAGTCAGTCCTGCCGACGCTACCTTGAAACAGGGTATCCCCGCTGAACACCACCCCCGCCCCCGATAGACAGATGCCGCCCGGGGTATGGCCCGGGGTGTGGAAAACAGCAAAATGCAAATCACCAAAATCAAGGCT
>SOJS01000046.1 GCA_004376435.1 Dehalococcoidia bacterium | reverse complement strand
CCAAAGGCTAAAGCCAAACCAAAGCCAAAGGCAGAGGTAGAAGAAAAGCCAAAGGCTAAAGCCAAAGCCAAGCCGAAGGCAGAGGTAAAACCAAAGCCAAAGGCTAAAGCCAAAGCCAAGCCAAAAGCAGAGGCTAAGATAGAGGAAAAGGATGCTACAGCCGAAACGGGTTAAATATCGCAAGTCTCATAAAGGACATCGCCGCGGCAAAGCCCAGACGGGGAATACAGTTATCTTTGGTGATTTCGGCCTCCAAGCGCTGGAGGCGGCCTGGGTTACCAGCCGGCAGATTGAAGCGGCGCGGCGGGCTATTACCCATCATGTTCGTCGTGGCGGCAATGTCTGGATACGCATTTTCCCCGATAAACCAGTCACCAAGAAACCGGCTGAGACTCGCATGGGTGGCGGTAAGGGACCCCCAGACCACTGGGTAGCGGTGGTTAAACCGGGAAGAATTCTATTTGAAATGGGGGGTGTCAGCGAGGAAGCAACTAAAGAGGCAATGCGTCTGGCTTCACACAAGCTGCCGATAGCCACCAGATTTGTGGCTAGAGAGGTCGGCGTTGCCCTGAGCCAAGGTTCAGCCGATAAGGAGCCGGCTAAAGTTGAAGGTTAAGGAAATTAGAGCTCTTAGTGCTGAGGATGTGGTAAAGCAGCTAGAGGAAGCTCATCAGGAGCTGTTCAACCTTCGCTTCCGCGCGGCTACCAAGCAGCTGGCCAACCACCGCGAAATTCCGCGGGTGAGAAGGAAGATCGCCAGACTGAAGACTATATTAAGGGAGAGAGAGCTTAATACAGAGCAGGAGGAAAAATCCTAGCCGGCAGGGAAGATTTAGCTATGGAGAGCAAGCGCAAAGACAGAATTGGCCGTGTGGTGAGCAACAAGATGGATAAAACAGTGGTGGTGGCAGTAGAAACACGCCGCCGTCATCCGTTATACAAGAAGACGATTAAGAGAACTATTAAACATAAAGCCCATGACGAAAAAAATGAGTGTCGGCTGGAAGATATAGTAAGAATTGTGGAGACCCGCCCGCTGTCACGGCAGAAGCGGTGGCGAGTCGCCGAGATAATAAGCAAGGGAACAGTGGTTGAGGTTAAGCCTGAAGAAATAACCCTACCGGAGATAGAATGATATGATTCAATCCTATACCCGACTTAAAGCCGCCGATAATACCGGCGCCCGACAGCTGATGTGCATCGGGGTACTGGGCGGCACCAGAAAGAGGTATGCCCGAGTAGGTGATGTCATTGTGGCTTCAGTCAAACGAGCCATCCCCGGGGCAGAGGTCAAGAAGGGTGATGTTGTCCGGGCGGTTATTATTCGCACTGCTCAGCCATATCGGCGCCCCGATGGCTCTTATATCAGGTTTGATGAAAATGCCGCTGTCATCTTAACGGATAAGAATAACCCTAAAGGAAGTCGCATATTCGGACCGGTAGCCAGAGAATTAAGAGAGAAGAATTTTACCAAGATTATCTCTCTGGCACCCGAGGTTCTGTGAGGCAGACAGTGAAGATAAGAAAGGACGATACCGTGCTGGTGATTACCGGCAAAGATAAGGGTAAAACGGGTAAGGTGCGTTTTGCTTACCCCAGAAAAGAGCAGTTAATAATTGAGGGCATCAACTTTATTAAACGGCACACCCGAGCCAGGGGGAGAGTCAGGCAGGCGGGCATAATACAGCTTGAGGCGCCCGTCCGTATTTCTGATGTCAAGTTGCTGTGCAGTCGCTGTAACCACCCTACCCGGGTCGGCTTCCGCTTTCTGGAGGACGGCAGGGAGGTTCGGGTCTGTCGCCGCTGTGGTGAGGTAATTGATTAAATGTCACCGTTGAAGGAAAGATATAAAAAAGAGGTTGTTCCCCGCCTGATGGAGCTTTATGGCTACAAGAACATAATGCAGGTGCCACGGCTGGAAAAGGTGGTCATTAATATTGGTTTAGGTGAGGCAGTGCAGAATGCCAAGGCTCTGGAAGGGGCGGAAAGAGACCTGACGGCAATCTCCGGGCAACACCCGGTTATCACCCGAGCCAAGAAGTCTATTGCCGTCTTCAAGTTAAGGGCGGGGATGCCCATCGGCATGAAAGTAACCCTGCGCAGCGAGCGTATGTATGATTTTCTTGATAAGCTGGTAAACGCTGTCCTCTCCCGTCTCCGTGAGTTTCAGGGAGTTCCCGCAGACTCCTTTGACGGCAGGGGCAATTATACCCTGGGGCTCAAGGAGCAGACTATCTTTCCTGAAGTAGACTATGACAAAATAGACAAGGCGCGAGGGCTTGAGGTGTCAATCATCACCACCGCCAAGACCGATGATGAGAGCAGACACCTATTGGAATTACTCGGCGTGCCCTTCGCCCGGGATTAAATGGAGGCAGATGGCTAAAAAGTCAAAAATCGCTAAGTGGCAGCGACCTGCCAAATATAAAGTGCAACAGCATAACCGATGCTCCCTGTGCGGTCGGCCTCGTGCCTATATCCGCAAGTTCGGACTATGCCGTATCTGTTTTCGCCAGTTGGCTTTAGCCGGGCAGATTCCAGGGGTGAGGAAATCAAGCTGGTAATTATAAAAAAGGATTTTGGAATTTTGAGATGACTATTTCTGACCCAATTGCTGATATGCTAACCAGAATAAGAAATGCCATTATGGCACAGCATGATTCGGTGCTGGTGCCGTCGTCACGGATGAAGCTCTCCATTTCCAAGATTCTCAAGGAGGAGGGATTTATCAGCGATTATGAGGTAGTGCGGGGTAAGCCACAGCGGGTAATTAAAATCCACCTTAAATATATTGATAAAAAGCAGCCCGTTATTTCTGGTCTGGAGCGGGTGAGCAAACCGGGCTTAAGGGTATATGTGCAGCAGAAGGAGATTCCCCGTGTTTATGGAGGCGCCGGCATTGCCATCATTTCCACCTCCAAGGGGGTGATGACGGGGCATCAGGCCTGGCGAAAAGAGCTTGGGGGTGAACTCCTATGCTATGTCTGGTAACTATTGGGGTGATAAATGTCTAGATTAGGAAGAATGCCCATAACTGTGCCTGAGGGGGTAAAGATAGATATTAAAAGAGCCAAGGTCACCGTAGACGGACCTAAAGGACAGCTTAGCCGTCGTTTCAGCCGGGATATGTCAATAACTCTAAAAGATGATTGCCTGATAGTATCACGACCCAGCGACAGCAAGGAGCACCGCTCCCAGCACGGGCTGACACGAAGCCTGCTGGCTAATATGGTGGCAGGGGTAACTAAAGGCTTTACCAAGGAGCTGGAAATAATCGGCGTTGGTTATCGGGCAGAAAAGACCGGCGATAATCTTGTAATTCGTGTCGGCTATTCCCACCCGGTGGAGGTAACGCCACTGCCCGGGGTGTCACTGGAGGTAGAGGGAACAAATAAGATTAAGGTTAGCGGTATTGAGAAAGAAGCCGTTGGCGAGGTGGCGGCTAAGATTCGGGCTATCCGCCCCCCTGATGCCTATAAGGGCAAGGGTATCCGCTATCTCGGCGAGGTCGTCCACCTTAAAGCGGGTAAGGCAGGGAAGGCTATCGGTGGCTAAGAGTTAAAAGTGATGGAAAATGAGAAGAGGCTAGCTCGTCACCGAAGACACAAGCGAACCCGAGCCAGAATGGCAGGGACAGCAGGGAGACCACGTCTTTGTGTCTTCCGCAGCTTAAACCATATCTACGCCCAGGTTATTGATGACTCAAAGGGGCATACGCTGGCGGCTAGTTCAACCCTTAATGCCGAGATAAAAAGCAAGGCAGACGGTAAAGCCAAGACAG
Organism: Dehalococcoidia bacterium; assembly: GCA_004376435.1. GTDB lineage: Bacteria > Chloroflexota > Dehalococcoidia > Dehalococcoidales > JAUVZE01 > SOJS01. The sequence continues at coordinate 1,568 of SOJS01000046.1, read as the reverse complement.
ACAAGGCAAAGCTGGTTGGCAAGCTGATAGCCAAACAGGCACTGAGTAAAGGGGTAAAAGAGGTAGTTTTTGACCGCGGCGGGCATAAATACCACGGCCGGGTCAAAGCCCTGGCTGAGGCGGCACGGCAGGGAGGACTGAAATTTTAGGGGGTTTATGTTAAAGAGGTGAAAGGACAGATAAGCCGGATAGACCCAACAGAGCTTGAGCTGAATGACAAGCTACTCTATATTAATCGGGTGTCCAAGGTGGTCAAAGGAGGCAAGCGTCTCAGCTTCAGCGCCCTGGTGGTAACCGGGGATAATAATGGTCATGTCGGCATTGGTGTTGGCAAAGCCAGCGAGGTGCCGGAGGCGATTAACAAGGGTGGGGCTATTGCCAAAAAGAACCTGATTAAAGTGCCGCTAGCCGGCACCACCATCCCTCATGAAATAATGGTTAAACTTAGCGCCGCCAAAGTCCTGCTCAAGCCAGCGGCACGCGGCACTGGTATTATTGCCGGCGGTAGCGTGCGGGCGGTGCTTGAGGCAGTCGGGGTCAAGGATATCCTTTCCAAATCACTGGGAAGCTCAAACCGCATTAATGTGGCCAAGGCAACAATATTTGCCCTCAGCCAGCTTAAAGACCCCAAGGAGGAAATAGCCAAGCGTAAATCAGTTAAGGTTGAGGGGGAAGAGAGTGGCTAAGCTACATATCACCTGGGTCAAAAGTGGCATTGGCTACAATAAGACGCAGAGGAAAACCTTAAAGGCGCTTGGTCTTCACCGTCTAAACAGTAGCGTTACTCATAATGACAGCGCCTCAATCAGGGGCATGATTAATAAGGTGAAACACCTAGTTAAAGTGGAGGAGAATGGTGAGGCAGGATGAACTTTCCCCCGCCCCCGGCTCCAAGAAGAGCCGAAAGCGAGTCGGGCGGGGGGATGGCAGCGGCCACGGCACCTATTCGGGGCGGGGCTGTAAGGGGCAGAAGTCCCGTGCCGGCTACAAGATGCGTCCCGGCTTTGAGGGCGGGCAGTTACCTTTAATCAAGCGCCTGCCGCAAAAGCGCGGCTTTACCAATATCTTCCGGACCGAGTACAGCACGGTTAACATAGGTAAGCTTAAAGTCTTCAAGTCCGGAAGTGAGGTGACGCCCCAGAAGCTGGTAGATGCCGGCATAGTCAAAACCCTGCGTTATCCGATTAAGATTCTGGCTGATGGTGACATAGGTCACCCCCTGGTGGTAAAGGCAAACAAATTCTCGGCGGCGGCTAAAGCCAAGATTGAAGCCGCCGGCGGCAAGGCTGAGGAGGTAGGGCGTGCTGTCGAGGCAAACTAGACCCAAACTGCTGCAGGCAATGATTGATGCCTTCAACCTACCTGACCTGAGGCGGCGAATTCTCCTCACCATTGGTATTCTGGTAATCTTCCGCTTTGTGGCTCATGTGCCTCTGCCCGGGGTAGACCTTGATGCCCTGCAACAGCTATTCGAGCGGATGCCGATATTTGGCATGCTTGATATGTTCAGCGGCGGTGCCATGAGGAACTTCAGTGTGGCGGCGATGGGGGTCTACCCCTATATAACG
>SOJS01000021.1 GCA_004376435.1 Dehalococcoidia bacterium | reverse complement strand
CCCCCCCCCCCCCCCCCCCCCCCCCCCCCCCCCCCCCCGCCCCCCCCCCGCCCCGCCCCCCCCCCCCCCCCCCCCCCCCCGCGCCGGCGGCCGAAGGCCACAAGGACTTTGCCCAAAAGCTCAAATACGCCCGCATCTGGGGCTCAGGAAAACACGACGGGCTGATGGTAAAAAGAGACCATATCCTTGAGGATGGCGATGTTATAGAGCTGCATTTATAGGATACTGAACATTTCGTCAATTTGTGTAACGAACCAGAGTCTTCGTTTATTATCGCCCCTTCCTGCCTGAACCTCTGATGGTAAGAGACCTACTCTCTCTCGTAGTGAATGCCACTGATAAGAACTGCTTCCACGTCCTGATGAACGGTACGGCCTCTCTTCGTCTTGAGTTCGTGTTTGGTACAAATGTATTGATTGCCCTGGTAATAGGAAATGATAAGGCTCCTACCGTCTGGTATTTTCTTTGCGGAAACGTCGCTATCGATGACTTCTCTGTAACGTCCCTGTCGGATGGCTTCGAGAATTGAGTTATCTATTAGAAGCCGTTTTAGTGACTTCTTAGGCAGCCTTTGCATTTTTTTCATGATTACTGTATCATTATTTCTGCGACAAAGTATTACTTATGGTAAAATAACAAAATGTAGTAAGCACTTCGGTGCTATAGTAGTGAGGTGGATTATGGATAGAGGGGAAATTATGAGCCTGCTGACAGGTCTCCTTAGCGGTCGTGTGGACATCGACGAATTTCAGCAGCAGCTTGGCGATGTACTTTTTGAATTGCGTCAAGATGCTACTCCCAACGAAGATAAGCAACTGCTTTCTAGAATACAACTCTATCTGCATGAGTTTGATGAAGGTAGCCGAGACATTCACGAGGTTTATATAGCTGCCCAAGCGGCCCTCGATTTGCTGAAACCAACCAAAAGATCTGTTCCAAAGAAGCTCACAGAGCTATCTACCCTCCTTATCGAACCTAATATGGTTGGCACTACAACTGCGTCCCCTGCACCGGAATTTAGTGAATTGCCTACACCAGTTCGTATCTAGGTGAACTATACTGGCGCGGTCGGGTCATTCGTGTAGTTTCTGCCGTTGATACACGACCTGAAATGGTATTCTACTCTTGACCTCACCATTCAGGACAAACTGAATCCAATATACTCCCTGTGTTGGTATCCGCACTGGTAGTCCCCTCACTATTATGCTGTGGCTGCGGTTAAGTGCGTCTAAGTTGAAGGACCATGACTGTGGGCTCGGCTGTGTCTCCCCACCAGGAGCTTGGATATTGAAAGTGGCCTCGTGTGTTCCTAGTCCGCCAGCCCAACACATAACGATTGTCATAACCTTAGTAACTTCGGGGAGTTGGTCAGGTGGTTCCTTCCCTGTAATTGTAATCGTGAACTTATCAACAATCCGGATGAGTGACAATACATCATCCTTCTCTGCTAAGACTTGCTCACATATGACGCCGTACTTTAGATATGGTTCAATTGGGCCTGTCATCTTATTTCCTACTCGAACTATATGGTTTTATATTCTAACAATTCCTTCAGGATAAGACAAGTAACCTTGTTAACAGTTGACATTCAGCCAAATTGTGCACGGCTACAGCAAAAACCTCTTAACCGCCGCCGCCAGACCGCTGTGGTCAATATCAAGGGTGGTGTGGTCGGCAAGTGCCTTGACTTCGTCGGTGGCATTGCCCATGGCTACCGCCAGGCCAGCCGTGGTAAGGAGGGGGGCATCATTGGGCCCATCGCCGACAGCCATCACCTCATCCAGAGATACCCCCAGATGGGAGGCTAGTGCTGTCAACGCCTTCCCTTTGGACACACCGGGGGCAATAATATTGATAAAGCTAATGCCGGGGTAGGCCGGCGACCTTGCCCAGGAGCAGTGAAGTTGGCTGAACTCAAGACAGAAACTTCTGGCTTGGGCGACTTCTTTAGAGTTGGTGGCAACCAGCCCGCCTTTAATGATTCTCTCATCTCCGAGCTGGGTGAAATCTATTATAGTCGGCTCGATGCTGAAGAACTCACGGTGGACCTTGGTTGACCATGTCTCCTGCTCGGCAAAATAGTGGGTCGCTGAGTAAAGCTCAAGGCGGATGTCATTCAAGTGGGCAAATTCAATTGCCTGCTTCACTACCGGCCGGCTGAGGGGCTGGGCATAGACCTCTCTGTCTTGGGTCGGGTTGCTGACAAGAGCACCGTCAAAGAATATGTGGTAGCCATCCAGTGACAGCTGGTGGATAATCCCCAGACAGGCTCTAGTTGCCCGCCCGCTGGACAGAGAAACTGCTATGCCTTTCTGGCGAGCCTTGGTTAGTGCCTGGCTATCCTTGCTTGAGATAGCGCCATCTCTGCCGACCAGTGTGCCGTCAACATCCACCACCAGAAGTTTATATTTCATGACCACTTCTATGCTGGGCAGAGAGAAGCTGGGTATTTTGGACAAAATACCCAGCTTCTACAGAAATCCTGTTTCCCACTGAGATGATTTTTAGCTCTTGCCTATTCTGAACATCTTAGTCCCGCATGTGGGGCATGTACCCTGGGTTGCTGGCTTGCCATTCTTCATGGTTATTGATCTGGCATCCTTCATCTCTCTCTTGGCACGACATTTCACGCAATAGGCTTGCATCGGTAGACCTCCTCTTTTTTGTATCAAGGATAATAAACTATTTTGGGCGTCAATGTCAATAGGTAGCGGCACAATTTGCCGTTTTTGGCTGGAAATACTCCTAGAACCTCATTCTAGAAGTATGTTCACTACGGGCTGTAGGCAACGCCAGTGTGGGGGGATTCCCACACCTCAACACAGGAGAGGGAGACTGGCTCTCCCGCCAGCTTGGGTTTTAGCTCGTTATAGACGGTGAGGGCGATATTCTCGGAAGAGGGGTTTATCTTATCAAAGGGGACTACCTCATTGAGGCAGCTGTGGTCAAATCTGGCTATGATGTCCTTCAGGTGCTCCTTTAGTGTTACAAAGTCATAGCCTATACCTATGTCATCAACCGCGGTAGCGGTTATTTTTACCACTACTCGGAAGCGATGGCCGTGCATCGCCTCACACTTGCCCTGATAGCCGCGCAGGAAGTGAGCGGCATCAAAATGCTCTTCAACAGATAGCTGATACATTTTTTGGCTTACTCCCCGGCCCACTTTAATACACCCTGCACCTCGGTCACACCTTTCACCAGCTCTTTCACTGTTTTGCCGTTTATCGGGTGCACCAGCTCAGGGGCAATCTCAGCCAGAGGAACAAGAACAAAGGCTCTCTCGGTTAGTCTGGGGTGGGGGATAACTAGCTGGGGGGTTTCAATAACCTGGCTGTCATAGAAGAGGATGTCAATATCAATCGGGCGGGAAAAATTAACCTTAGCCGATGCCCTGCCCAGCTTTTTCTCAATGCCTTTGGCCAGGGTAAGCAGTTCGGTGGGGGCAAGATTGGTGTATACCTGGCATACCATATTGAGAAAGCGGGGCTGATTAGTATTGCCGACTGGCTCAGTATCATATACCGAGGAGACCTTCTTGACCTGTAGCCTTTGGGACAGAAAATCCAGTGCCTTATCCAGATTAGCCTGGCGGTCGCCCATGTTTGAGCCTAGACTAAGATATGCTGTTGCCATATCAGAATAGTTTCTCCAGATTTGCCTGACCGTGGTTATTATACCACAGAAGGTAATATTGTCGCTTTCGTAGGCAATGCTAGGATAGCTGTTGTCTGCCACGGGCGGTATCATCTATAATGGCTTGATTTCAGGAGCAGGGATGACAGCACTAAAAATAATCGGCATAATCCTGGGCGCTGTTTTTCTGTGGCTGGTGCTGATTCGGGTAATTAAGCATTTTTACCATTGCCCGGCGCCAGCCTTTATTGGGCGTTTTCTGGATAGCAGGTGGAGGCGCTGGTTACAGTCACCAGATAAGATAATTGAGCGCAGTGGCATTAAGGCGGGTATGACGGTGGTTGACCTTGGCTGTGGCAGTGGTGCCTTCACCACTTCTGTGGCTAGGGTGGTGGGGAGGGAGGGCAAGGTCTATGCCGTTGATATCCAGCCGGCAATGCTCAAGCAGCTGGAGCGCAAACTATCAAAAGCGGAAAATCAGGATATTAAGAACATTGAGCTAAAGCAAGCCAGCGCCTATGAGCTGCCGTTTGGGGATAACTCTGTTGACCTGGTATATATGGTAACCGTGCTTCCTGAGATACCTGATAGAAGCAGAGCCCTGCGCGAGGTAAGGCGGGTGCTGAAAGCGGGCGGCATCCTGGCGGTAACCGAGTTTCTGCCTGACCCCGACTATCCACTGCCTGCAACTACCATTAAGATGGGTCAGCGGGCCGGGTTTGTCTTGGATGATAATCTGGGCAATCTCTGGAGCTATACAGTAAGATTTAAAAAGCCAGCCTAAACGGGAAAGCTTAAGAGGGGCGTCATTTATCAGGGGAGTCCAAGAGGGGCGCTAGCCCCTCTTTTTAATATTCTTCCCCCTCTCCTTTGAAGGAGAGGGGGACTTAAAGGGGGTGAGGTTGATATAAATAATCTCACCTAGAAAGCAAACATCCTGGCTGCCATCTCTGCCAGCTTCATAATGAAGCCGGGGATAACACCCAACAGCAGGACGCCAAAACAGGAGAGGGAAAGGGCTAGCTTTAGTGCCCCTGATGACGGCACCTTTTCCTTGGAAGCCGGCTTGCCGAACCACATTACCTTGACCACCCGCAGATAGTAGTAGGCGGAGATGACGCTGTTTATTACGGCAATAATCACCAGCCACAGCAGATTATGCTGCACGGCGGCGCTGAAGATATAAAACTTAGCCATAAAGCCGGCTGCCGGCGGCATGCCGATAAGGGAAATCAGGCATAGGGTGAGCCCCAGCACCAGCAGCGGCGCCCGTTTGAACATGCCGGAGTAGTCAGAAATTAAGTCGCTATCAAGCTTGTTTGAGATGGCAATGATGGCGATAAAAGCCCCCAGGTTGGTCAGGGCATAGCTGGCGAGGAAGAAGAGAATGCCACTTCGGCCAAGAATATCCGCCGCCGGCGAGAAACCGATAGTGGCTAACCCCACCATAAGATAGCCGGCTTGAGCGATGCTGGAGTAACCGAGCATCCTTTTGATGTTGGTCTGGGGGATGGCGGCGACATTGCCCCAGGTCATACTGATTGCCGCCAGCACGGCAAAGACAAGCCCCCAGTCCAGGCTCAGCCACTGAGGTAAGCCAAAGGCGGAGTAAAAGACGCGCACAATGATGGCAAAGCCAGCCGCCTTGCTGGCTACCGACAGGTAGGCAGCAATCGGCGTCGGTGCCCCTTCATAAACATCGGGCACCCACATATGGAAGGGGACGGCGGCAA
>SOJS01000060.1 GCA_004376435.1 Dehalococcoidia bacterium | reverse complement strand
TAGCCATCCTCCTTATACATCTTGATTACCTGGGGTATCTGCTTCTCCAGATATTGCCCGTAGGTATACTGCTCCTCTTTAGCCTTATGCGCCGTCATCAGGTAAGGAAGATAGCTTTCAACATACTCCATAGAGGTCGGCGGTGGCACACCTTGTGGCACACTGGGAATTAGGGGCTTGGTGGCTGGATTTTTCACCTGGACAGCAGTCAGGTCAAGCTCCTTGCGATACTGTCCTTTGTAGCTCCCCCGCTCAATCTTATACTCATAGCCCTCAGTCAGGGTCTTCCGCAGACAGAGAAACCATGCCTCAGAAAGGTCCCTAGCCTCAATTAGTGAAATCTTCACTCTGAATAATCCTTATCACCGCTCTTTTTTGAAAATGGCAAAGAACCTGTCTTGGTATTCCTCAAACAAACCCCACCGCTCAAGCTCCGCCTTTAGCTCACGGGGTTCATACTCGCCCTGGGACACCCGGGCAAAAAGCTCATCAATCCTCACCCTGACGCCAGCCGGAATACCGCTGTCATCAACATCAAGCAGCCCTCTCGTCCCCATCTGCCTGATGTTATCCGACAGAGAGCTTCTGGTCATCTCATAGATGAACTTCATCAAAGATACATCCCAGAGCTCATCCTCACCCTTGATAATAGATACCAGCGGGTCACCACGCTTATCAATCTCGGCATTCAGCTTATCGACCACCGCCAGCAGGTTGTCAGAGACAATGGTCAGCTCATTGGGCTCATTCTTGTAGGTATAAAACAGACCAGGGGCATTGGCGCCATGCACCTTGATAAGCGCGCTAAGGTATTTTCTTGCCTCCGAGCTAAAGCCTTCCAGTCGGGAGAGATAGTAGGGGGTGACAATCTGCGGTCGCTCGGCAATTACCCGCCCCTCCCTAATCACTGTCTCGGTGACATCCTTGGTTATCTCAGAGTAAATCGGCTCGGTAAGCAGGTAATAGTATAAATTAGTAACACCGAAGGTAGATATTGTCTGCTTCGGCGGTCTCAATATCTCAGTATGCTCAACGGTGTATCTAATTCTCTCGCCCTCAATGTTCATCAGCTTCCCCCGCCAACAGCTAAGGTATTGCCATCAGCTCCTGCTGGCATTCATCAACAAGTTTATAGTACTGCGAGTCCAGTTGGGCTTGTATCTTGCGCCACTCCTCCTGGAACCGCGGCTGTTTAGCCACATCTATCTTGACCCCCATAAGCAGGCCCTGCTGCTGGGTCGCCTGCTTCAGCTGGGTCTCAAATTCAGCCTTCAATGCCTCATAAGCCTGGCGCCGCTGTTGCTCCCCCGTCTCCAGATAATGAGCAAAGATTTGCCGCAGTCGGCTATAAACATTTTCCACAGCCACTTTATCGCTCTTCAGGCTCTTTAAACCCTCCATTGCCCTTTTGTTGTTCCTCTTGGCTAAATTGCTCTGGGGCAGGTTAATATTTCTAATCAGCACCTCGCGAGCACCCTCGATAACATACTCTCTCACCTTCTCCTCGTACCTGTTAAGCTCAACTACTAGATTAAGGTCCTGCTCAAGATATCTGACCGCCAGCCTTTCCCCCTCGGGGACATAGTGCCACCTCAGGCGCTCCTCACCGGTCGCCTCCCCCAGCTTTGCCGCCTTCTCCATAGCTATCTCACGAGCGCTCTTGATGTCTCCCATCTTTTTCCCTTTAGACTACTGCTACCAATATTATAACGCAAATAGCTAACAAAGCTCAAAGCCACCTAAAATATAAGGATGCGGCAAGGCATTGGGGTGTTTCAGAGGAGGCAAGGGAGGGGGATAAAGGGGGCTGGGGAGGCAATACAAGCCCCTTTATATTATGCCGCTGGGCAGACCAGCTTGAAGATAATTAATACTGCCAAGGCATTTCCTCTGCTGTCTCGGCTTCTGGAGGCAGAATAATAGAAACCGGCTGGTTATAGTCATGAGTAAGCATACTCATGGCAATATCCATGTTTAATACCCCTTCTTCTTCTGGAAAGCCCATGGCTTCAGGGGTCAGCTCCATAACCATACCTATCTCTGCCTTGACCAAGAAGTAGGTGTCCTTGGCAAACCACTGCTTCACGGAGAAGCTGCTGATTAAATCCTGAAGAAACTCCTCTTCAACATCAGGCACTCCTCCCATGCCTAGCCCTGCCTGCTGACTAAATAAATCCCAGAGCTGCTCCATATCCGGGGTATACTGAATAACATAGCAGTTCACCCCATCTACCTTCTCACTGCCCGCGTACTCAACCTGGGCTGCTTCCAGGAGTGCTATCTGAGACTCAACCTGGTTCATTTCTGCCCAGCTTCCCGCCGGCATCTCCGACTTCATCCACATGGAGCCCATCGTCGGCATTTCCATCATCATATACATCGTATCGCCAATAAGGTACATCTCCATACCCATTTCCACATCAAGCTCCTCGGGCATCGTCATGGTGATATCCATATCCATCATCATCTGGCTATTCTCAACATCAATGGCACCTGTGCCATCCATCGTCATCACCACTTCCATTGCCTCGCCCTCAAACTCACCAGCCATGTCCATGGTCATATCCATATCAAACTGGTATGTCCTCACATCATCCAGCGATTCAATTACGCTGGCAACTATCTCCTCGGCTGACGGCTCCTCGCAACCAGCGAAGGAAAGAGCCATAACCAGCACCAGAGACAGTGCCAAAACTTTCCTTCCCATCTTTGCCCTCCTTGCTAGCGATTATTTTTCTGTTTTAGTAGCCAGTATTCCAAACTGTCAACCAGAGCCAGCCAGCTTGCCTCAATGATGTTGGTTGAGCTGCCGACAGTTCGCCACTCATTAACGCCATCACTGGACTCAATAAGTACCCGAACTGAGGAGCCAGTGCCAACGCTCTCCTCAAGGATACGCACCTTGTAGTCAACCAGCTTGACCTGAGCCAGGCTGGGATAGAACTGGAGTAATGCCCGGCGCAGTGCCTGGTCCAGGGCATTTACCGGACCGTTGCCCTCGGCGGCAGTGTGCATTACCTCACCACCCACCCTCACCTTTACTACCGCCTCAGACAGCATCTCCTCCAGGCTTTTCCTGGCTGGAGGTCGCCGTCTCTTCTCCACCACCACCATAAAATCAACCAGCTCAAAAGGCGGCTTGTAGTCTGGTTTAGCTCGGTGGAGGAGCAGTTCAAAGGATGCCTCGGCATTGTCGTACTGAAAACCTTGACTCTCCAGCAGCTTGACCTGCTCCAGCAGCCTCTGTGCCTCCTTACCCTGTGGCGGCAAGTCCAGACCCAGTTCCTTTGCCTTATACAGGATGTTCTTCTTTCCTGATAGCTCGGATACCAGCACTCTTGCCTTATTACCTATCTGGCTCGGGTCTATGTGCTGATAGCTATTCACCCATTTTGCCAGACCGGAGACATGAAGACCTGCCTTATGGCCAAAGGCACTAAAACCGACATAGGGCAGGAAGGAGTCAGGGATAAGGTTAGCCACCTCGCTGACATAGTGGGCAACCTCGGTTAGTTTCGCCAGCTGCTCATCACTAACACAGTCAACCCCCATCTTGAGCTTGAGCGCCGGGATAATGGAGCAAAGGTTGGCATTGCCGCAGCGCTCGCCGTAGCCATTGATAGTCCCCTGAACCTGGCTAACACCGGCCCCAACCGCCGCCAGGGTATTGGCTACCGCCAGCTCACTATCATTATGGGCATGGATACCCAAGGGTACATCAGCAACTTCTCTCGCCGCCCTAACGGCAGCGGTTATCTCACTGGGCAGTGTCCCGCCGTTGGTGTCACACAGCACCAGGCAGTCCGCCCCAGTGGAAGCGGCTATTTCCAGAACACGCTGTGCGTAACCGGCGTTAGCCTTAAAACCATCAAAGAAATGCTCAGCGTCAAAGAAAACAGTCAGTCCCCGCCCTTTGAGGTAGCCAATGGAGTCGGCAATCATGCTCAGGTTCTCATCCAGGGTAGTCTCCAGCACCTGGCTGACCTGACGCTCCGAGCTTTTACCAACAATGGTAGCCACTTTTACCCCGGCACCAGCCAGGGCGATGAGGTTGGCGTCTTTGTCCGCCTTGCTCTGGGGGCGCCGCGTGCTGCCAAAGGCAACCAGCACCGAGTTGGCCAGTTTGAGCTGCTTTGCCTTCTCGAAGAATTCAACATCCTTGGGGTTAGAGCCCGGCCAGCCACCCTCAATAAAGTGGATGCCCAGCTCATCAAGTTTTTGGGCAATATGCAGCTTATCAACCACCGAGAGGGAGATGCCCTCTCGCTGTGTCCCATCCCGCAGTGTGGTATCATAAAGCTGAACTGGAGACAATTCCCTAACCTCCTGCCTTCTCAACAATCAAGTCCCCCATCTGCCTCGTCCCCACCTTTATTTTACCTTCGTCCATTATATCATAGGTGCGGTAGCCCTGTTCCAGGACCGCCTCCACAGCGGCCTCAACAACCTGTGCCTCCTTGGCTAAAGCTAAAGAGTAGCGCAGCATCATGGCGATACTTAATATGGTGGCAATGGGATTGGCTATGTTCTGCCGGGCACGGCGGGGGGCACTGCCATGTATCGGCTCATAGAGACCGGGTATTTTTACTCCCTCCCGGGGCACCCCGGCCAGACTGGCTGAGGGCAGCATGCCCATAGAGCCAGCCAGCATTGATGCCTCATCAGTGATGATATCGCCAAAGGTATTCTCGGTAACAGCGACATCAAAATACCTGGGGTTCTGGATAAGGCGCATGGTGCAGGCATCAACCAGCATGTGGTCCACCTCAATATCCGGGTAATCAGCGGCTACTTCAATAACAATCTGCCGCCATAACCTTGATGACTCCAGCACGTTAGCTTTATCCACTGAGGTCAGCTTCTGGCGGCGGCTCCGCGCCACCTCAAAGCCCACCCTGACAATGCGCTCAATCTCCTGCTCAGAGTAGCTCATGGAGTCAACCGCCCGCCGCCCCCGGCTGGTCGTCCACCTTCTTTTGGGTCTGCCAAAGTAAAGCCCGCCGGTAAGCTCGCGGACGACGACAAGGTCAACATCCCTTATCACCTCGGGCTTGAGGTTGGTCTGGTCAACCATCAGCGGTGATACCCTGACCGGCCTCAGGTTGGCAAAGACCCCCATCCCCTTTCTCAGTGCCAGCAGACCGTCCTCAGGGTGGACGGGGGCGAGGGGGTCGTCCCATCTGGGATCGCCGACAGCGCCGAGCAGCACGGCATCGCTCCTTTTGCACTCCTTGAGGGTGTCATCGGGCAGAGCGGTGCCTGTCTTTTCAATGGCAACTCCGCCAATCAGTCCGTAGTGCTGTTTGAAATCATGCCCGAATCTTTTGCCGATTGCCTGAAGCACCTTAACCGCCTCAGCAATAACCTCAGGACCAA
>SOJS01000007.1 GCA_004376435.1 Dehalococcoidia bacterium | reverse complement strand
GTAATCCTCAATTGCCGATTTAAGCGCTTCCTCGGCTAGAGCCGAGCAGTGCATCTTGATTGGGGGTAGCCCATCCAGGGCTTCAGCCACTGCCTTATTTGATATCTTTAGCGCCTCATCTACGCTCTTTCCCTTCACCATCTCGGTAACCATAGAACTGGTGGCGATGGCAGCACCACAGCCGAAGGTCTTAAACTTGGCATCAGTAATGGTGCCGTTGTTCACCCTGATATAGAGCTCCATGATATCACCGCACACCGGGTTGCCAACATGACCGACACCATCAGGGTTCTTCATCTCACCGACATTTCTCGGGTTCTTGAAGTGCTCCATCACCTTCTCACTATAAAGTGACCGCATATCAGGCATAGCCTTCTCTCCTATCTACCGCTTTTTAGAAGTGGCGACATGGCTCTCAGTTTAGCCACCACCCGAGGCAATACTTCCACAACCCGCTCCACCTCCTCCTTAGTCGTCCACTTGCCCAGAGTAAGCCTTAGCGAGCCGTGCGCCTGCTCCGGAGAAAGCCCCAGTGCCAGCAGGACATGGGATGGCTCAAGGACTGATGAACTGCAGGCGGAGCCGGTGGAGGCACAGATGCCCTCCAGGTCAAGGTTAAGCAGCATTGATTCCCCCTCCACAAAATCAACGCTGACATTGACATTGTTGGGCAGCCTCTTGGTGGGGTGACCGTTCAAACGGACATGGTCAATCCCATCAAAGATGCCTTTAATGAGATGGTCACGAAGGAAGATGAGTCGCTCGGCTTCCTCATCCATCTCGGGCAGGGTAAGCGCCACCGCCACGCCAAAGCCAACAATACCAGCCACATTCTGGGTGCTGGCTCGCCGCCGTCTTTCCTGCTCACCGCCATGCATAAAGGAAACCAGTTTTGTTCCCTTCCTGATATAGAGGGCGCCAACCCCCTTGGGACCGTAGAGCTTGTGGGCTGATATGGAGAGCAGGTCAACCCCGAGTTCAGCCACATTCAGCGGAATATGGCCGGCTGCCTGGACAGCATCGGTATGAAAATAGACGCCAGCCTCTTTGGCAATCTTGCCAATCTCGGCTATCGGCTCAACTGTGCCGATTTCATTATTGGCGTGCATTACCGAGATGAGGACAGTCTCAGGGATGATAGCCTTTTTAACATCATCAGGGTCAACCAGGCCATAGCCATCCACCGGCAGATAGGTTATGTTAAATCCCCTCCTCTCAAGGAATTTGCTGGTTTCCATCACCGCCGGGTGCTCAATAGGGGTAGTGATGATATGATTTCCCCTAGCCTCGTTGGCAAAAGCCACCCCCTTTAGGGCAAAGTTATCCGCCTCAGTGCCGCCACTGGTAAAGACAATCTCCTCATCCCGAGCGCCAATAAGGTTTGCCACCTTAACCCTTGCCTCCTCAATAGCTCCTCTTGCCTCCTGCCCCAAGGAGTAGATACTGGAAGGATTACCAAAGATCTCACTAAAATAGGGGAGCATTGCCTTCACCACCTCGGGGTGTGTCGGCGTGGTGGCGGCATAATCAAGGTATATCCGTTTCATCTATTATCCCTCCACAATATCACCAATGATGGGGTCAACCCTTATCCCCTTGCTCGTCACCCAGGCAATGCCCTGCTCAATATCCTCCTCTTTCCCCTCCAGCTCCAGCACCACCCATCCCTTATCCTCGGATATATCGGCACGGCGGATGTTACCCACCACCTTGAACTGCTGACCAAGGTTATAGATAACGGGCTCCCTGATTAGCTCCTGGGGAAAGGTAAACATTACTCGCCTTTTTGCCATCTTATCCTCCCTCTAGCCTGCCTCGGCTTGCCAGATAGAATACCAACAACTCAGACATTCTCGCCGACTACCTCCTCAAAAGATTCTAGGGTGGGCTGGATAGCCAGCGGCTGAACAATGTCGGAGACTATCTCCTGAGTCCTCGGTCCCGCCCCGGTGATAAAAGCCACCGTGAGCTGGTTTTTCTTGATTGCCCCCGAAGATACCAGCTTTCTTAGCCCGGCGATTACCACCCCACCAGCCGCCTCAGAAAAAATGCCCTCGGTTTGAGCCAGTAGCTTCATCCCCTCAATAAGCTCGTCATCGCTGACAGCGCCGGCGCCACCGCCTGACTGGCGGGCAACCCTCAGGGCATAGTAGCCATCAGCCGGGTTGCCGATGGCGATAGATTTGGCAACGGTGTTTGGCTTTACCGGATTCACATGGAGACTGCCGGCTTCAAAGGCACTGACAATAGGGGAACTGCCCGCCGCCTGGGTAACATACATATGGGTATTGACCTCCTTAATCAAACCAAGCATAGATAGCTCATCCAGCCCCTTCCATATTCGGGTAAAGAGAAGCCCTGAGGCCGCCGGCGCCACTACACAGTCAGGGGCATGCCATCCTAGCTGCTCGGCGACCTCAAAGCCCAGTGTCTTGCTGCCTTCAGCATAATAGGGTCTGAGGTTGACATTAATAAAACCCCAGCTATATTTTTCCACCAGCTTGCCACAAAGGCGGTTGACATCGTCATAGCTGCCGTTAACAGTAACCAGCACCGGATTATAGATTGCTATCCCCGTCAGCTTGCCCGCCCCAACATCAGCCGGCACAAAGACATAAGCCTTCATATCTGCCTTGGCGGCGTGGGCGGCGACACTGGCCGCCAGGTTGCCGGTTGAGGCACAGGCGACAGTATCAAAGCCCAGCTCCCGTGCCCTGGTGATGGCTACCGAGACCACCCTGTCCTTGAAGGAGTAGGTCGGATTGAGGCAGTCGTTCTTGATGTAGAGCTCATCCAGCCCCAGCTCCCGTCCCAGCCTGTCAGCCTTGATTAGCGGGGTAAAGCCGGCGCCAATATTGACCACCTCGTCACCCACCGGCAGCATATCATGATAGCGCCACATGTCCGGCGGTCCGGCGGCAATCTTCTGCCGGCTTACTGCCTTAGCCATTGACTTATAGTCATAGCTCACCTCAAGCGGGCTGAAGCAGAAATTACACAGGTTGCGGGGCTCCAGCGGGTACTCCCGCCCGCACTTTCGGCAGCGTAAAGCGGTGGCGTAAGACAAGTCTTTCTCCTTTAGAGGCGCCGCAGCGCCTGCTCTAAGTCCTCAATTAAATCGTCAATGTTTTCCAAGCCGACCGATAATCTTACCAGCTTATCACTAATGCCGACCTTCTTTCGGTAGTCGGCTGGCATTGAGGCGTGGCTCATGGAAGCCGGGTGCTCGGCAAGGGAGACAACCCCACCCAGCGACTCCGCCAGGGAGAAGACCTTGACTCGGTTAAGAAAGGTCTTGGCCGCCCCAACGTCACCCAGCTCAAATGAGACCACACCGCCAAACCCCCTCATCTGCCTCTTGGCGATTTCATGCCCAGGATGGGATTTAAGCCCGGGGTAAAATACCTTCTTTACCGCCGACTGCTTGGTAAGATATTCAGCCACCGCCGCAGCGTTTGCCTCGTGCTGTTTCATCCTCACTGCCAGCGTCTCAATACCACGGAGCACCAGCCAGCAGTCAAAGGGAGAAGCGCAGGTTCCCATGGCATTGAGCAGAAACTGAACCCTGTCCGTTAGCTCATCAGTAGTGGTCACCACAGCGCCACCAACGACATCGCAGTGCCCGTTAAGATACTTGGTTGTGGAGTGAACGACAAGGTCAACCCCATAGTCAATGGGCTTTAGGAAATAGGGGGTGGCAAAGGTATTATCTATCACCGTCATCAGATTGTGTTTCTTAGCGATATCAACCGCCATCTCAACATCAACGATATTGAGCAGGGGGTTGGATGGTGTCTCCAGCCACAGCAGTTTAGTGTTGGGCTTTATCGCCGCCTCAATCTTCTGTCTGTTGTCCATTCTCAAGAAGGTAAACTCCAGCCCAAAATCCGGCATCACATCCTGAAACAGCCGATAGGTGCCGCCATAGACATCATCTCCCGAGATTACATGGTCACCGGCTTTAAGTAAGTGGATAATTGTGGCTTCGGCAGCCATGCCGGTAGCGAAGGCAAAGCCAGCCTTGCCTCCCTCAAGCCGGGCAATGGTGTCCTCAAGAACTTTTCTCGTCGGATTGGCGGTGCGGGAGTAGTCATAGCCTTTTGTTTTGCCCACCTCCTCAAAGGCAAAGGTAGATGTCTGGTAGATGGGCGCTGAGACAGCGCCGAATGTCCTATCCGGCCTATCCCCGCTGTGAATGGCTAGCGTTTCAAATCTCATATTCCCCCTCCCTGACTGAAATCCCGCTCAATCTTCTTTCTCTTCTCCTTCAATTCATCCCGGGAGACGGCTACTCCGCTTGAGCTCTCCAGGCTCCTCAGGCGTTCTTCCAGCTTATCCTGTTCCTTCAGGACCAGCCTAATAGCCTCTGCCACCGGGTCAGGCAACTTGCCGTGCTCCAGGTCAACCAGGTGCTCGCGGCGTTCTTTTACTGTTCGCCCCGGGATGCCAACCACAGTCGCCCCCGGGGGTACTGACCTGGTCACCACTGAGCCTGAGCCAATCCTGACCCCATCGCCGATGGTGATAGCACCCAGAGCTACCGCCCCGGTCCCCATGACGACATTGTTGCCGACAGTGGGGTGGCGCTTCTTCTTCTCCAGGGTTGTGCCCCCCAAAACCACCCCCTGATAAAGCAGGACATTATCACCAATCTCAGCCGTCTCGCCGATAACCACCCCCGCCCCGTGGTCAATAAAGAACCTCTTGCCAATCCTGGCACCGGGGTGGATTTCAATGCCGGTCAAAAAGCGGCTAGTATGAGACAGGAGACGAGCCAGCAGGCGCAGCTTGTGCCGCCACAAAAAGTGTGCCAGGCGGTGAAACCACAGGGCATGCAATCCCGGATAGCAGCAGATAACCTCCAGCGTGCTCCTGGCGGCGGGGTCTTTAGTGAATACTGTCCTGATGTCTTCTCTTAAGGTATTAAACATCTCCAATCCCTATCCTATTTTTATGCCCCGGGCGCTGTCTGGTAAAGCTCCTGGAAAAGCCAGGTGGACAAGTAACGCTCACCGGTATCGGGTAGAATGACCACTATCAGCTTACCCTTATTTTCGGCTCTCCTGGCTACCTTTAAGGCTGCCCAGGCGGCGGCACCGGAAGAGATGCCAACCAGTATCCCCTCTTCTCTGGCTAGCCTCCTGGCCATTTCCCCGGCATCCTCATTGGTAACCTTGACAATGTCATCAATAAGGTCTGTTTTCAGAACATCGGGGATAAAGCCAGCCCCGATACCCTGAATCTTATGGGGACCGGGCTTACCTCCAGAGAGAACCGGGGAGTCTAATGGCTCAACAGCGATAGC
The DNA here is from genome assembly GCA_004376435.1 of Dehalococcoidia bacterium. Lineage (GTDB taxonomy): Bacteria > Chloroflexota > Dehalococcoidia > Dehalococcoidales > JAUVZE01 > SOJS01. Next base: position 261 of record SOJS01000007.1, on the reverse strand, counting down.
CTTAAAATCAGGCTTTCTTGCCTTGATTACCTCGGCTACCCCGGTAATTGTTCCCCCCGTCCCCACCCCGGAGACGAGAATATCCACCCTGCCATCAGTATCCCGCCATATCTCCTCGGCGGTGGTCAGGCGGTGAATCTCCGGATTGGCTGGGTTTTTAAACTGCTGGGGTATAAAGTAGCCAGGGTTCTCGGCTGCTAATTGCTCCGCCTTCCTCACCGCCCCCGGCATCCCCTCAGCTCCCGGGGTCAGCACCAGCTC
>SOJS01000084.1 GCA_004376435.1 Dehalococcoidia bacterium | reverse complement strand
GGTAAAGGGCAAGGCTTGCCTCCCGGTCTGGCTCAATAGCAGCCTCTTGAAGCCAGGCGTCTACCGCTGAGTTTGAGTATTCGCCGTAGTTGTTTTCGCTGTCGCTGCTAAATAGTATCTCCAGGAAGTCCTGCGGGTGGGGGTAGTCAGCAATCCAGCCCATAAAGAACATCTCGTCTTTTTCTTCTTTAAGATGGTAGAGGAACCTCTCCGGCTCAAGCTGGCGGACGGTTACCTCCACCCCCAGGTTCTGCCGCCACTCATGGACAATAGCTTCCAGGTCAGGTGATATCAGCCCGCCCCAGCCCATGGTGGTGATGGTGATGGGGGGCAAGCTGGAGGCATCGCCATAGCTTGAGCTGGCAATGAGTTCTTTAGCTCTATCTAGGTCAAACTCAAGCCCCACTATATCTTCATTGTAACCGGGCATGCCCGGCGGCAGGATGCCACCCGCCGGTGACAACATGTCCTTGAAGACTAGAAAAGCCAGCCTCTCCTTGTCAATGGCGTGGCTGAAGGCGCGACGGATATTGGCGTCGTCAAAGGGGGGCTTTCTGGTATTAAAGCCGATGTAGTAAAAGCTGAGCTCGGGGGTGGTGGTAAGCTGGTCGGCGAAGGGGCCTTGGGGGTCGCTGGCACGCTCAATATAGGACAGAGAGACGCCGGTGACATCAATCTTACCCGTCTCATAGAGGTTCATCGGCAAGCCCGCCCACAGGTGGAAGATAACCGAATCAACATCAGCCATCTCCCCGTAGTAAAGCTCATTCCTCTCCAGAACAAGGCGGCTTTGCTCCTGCCACTCATTGAGTTTGAAAGGACCGCTGCCGTTGGGCTGTCGCCACCAATCTTTGCCCTGCTGGATGTTGTTTTCATCGACCACGAAGGCGGTGGCGTAGGTCAGCTTGGAGAGGAAGTATGCTTTGGGAGCGTCTATGGTTACCCTTAGGGTGTGGTCATCGATTACCGTTACTCCGCTGATTTCCTCTGCCTTGCCCTCAAGCACCGCCTTCACCCCGACGATATCACCTAGATAGGTAGCCGCTGTCTGGGAGCCGGTCTGGGGCGAGCAAGCGCGCTCCCAGGAATACTTAAAGTCATCAGCCGTAACCTGCCGCCCATCATGAAAGCGGGCATCATCTCTCAGGTAGAAGGTGTAGGTTTTGCCATCATCGCTAATTTGCCACCTCTGGGCAATATCCGCCACCGGCTCCAGGTTATCATCAAGGCGTAACAATCCGCTGAATAGCTGCACGATATAGCTGTGGGAGGTCATATCGCTGGAAATAGCCGGGTCAAGGGTGTGCGGGTCAATATTATACAGGTTAAGAGTTCCTCCTTGGGGAGGGGGGGCTGGCCTTTCTTCCTGGAGCCAACAGCAGCCGCTGGGCAGGCAGAAAAGCAGCAGGCTTAATACCAGCAACAGGGGAAGAAGGGTGTAGATTACCTTTTTCATCAACAAAAGCCTTTTATAGAAATGGCTGGCGCGCCTAGAGGGATTCGAACCCACGACCCTCGGTTCCGAAGACCGATGCTCTGTCCGCTGAGCTATAGGCGCCTT
>SOJS01000115.1 GCA_004376435.1 Dehalococcoidia bacterium | reverse complement strand
TAAAATGAGACCGAAGATTATCAGCCTTAGCTATGCTGTGCCTGACCAGGCAGCCACTCAAGAGGAGGCGTGGCAGGCGCTAGGCTACGGGGATAAGGCGCGGCACTTCAAGCGCTTCTTCACCGAGGCTGAGATTTCAAAGCGCCACTTCTGGGTGCCATTGCCAAAGATAAAGGAAATGAGCTGGCAGGAGCTGTCAGAGGAGTACCTGGAAGGGGCAGTCGAGCTTTCAAAGAAGGCAATCATAAACTGCCTCGATGGCCGCAGCGTTAACAATATCGGAATGGTTATCTTTGTCAGCTGCACTGGCTACAGTTGCCCCAGCATTGCCCACCGTTTGGACCTTGATTTCAGGCCGGATACCTATTTCACCAACATAGTCGGAATGGGCTGCGAGGGGGGCTTCCCTGGGCTGAAGAGGGCTTACGATTACATAAGACATAAGGGAAAGAGAAGCCAAGCCCTGGTAGTGGCCTGCGAGCTTTGCAGCTGCACTTTTTTCCCCGAGCCTGACGGTGTGCCTGACCCGGAGAATGGGTATGAGGTTTTAAGAAGTAACGCAATATTTGCCGATGCTGCCGCTGCGGCATTGGTTGGCTACGACGACGATCTGAGACACCCGGAAATTTGGGCTACGGCAACCTACACTGATACCAGCTACCTTAATGACTTGGGCTATGTCTGGAGGGATGGGCGGTTGAGGGTCGTTCTCTCCCGCCGAGTGCCCGAAGCAACAGGCACAGTGGCTAAAAGAGCGGTAGATGGCGTGCTAAAACAGGCAGGGCTGAAGGTTGAGGAGGTAAGCCACTGGATTGTGCACGCCGCCGGGGCATCCATATTGACGGAGATAAGGGATGCGCTTGGGCTACCAGAGGAGAAGATGGCCATTTCACGGGAAACGCTAAGGCTTTACGGCAACACCTCAAGCACATCAATAGGGATTACTGCAAAGCTGTTGATGAGGGGGAACCCGTCACGCTTTGGCGTTGTTATTAGTTTGGGACCTGGACTAACCGGTGGAGCAACACTTTTGTACTGGGGGAGGTGACAGATGAATCTCTTAGTTACCGGTGCTAGCGGCTTTATAGGCACCGCCCTGGTAGAGAGGCTACTGGAACAGGAGCATCGTGTGTGGGGGCTTTCCCGACACCCTTCTACTGCTGGCTGGAATCCTGTCTCTTTGGTAGGGGATATTACCAAACCTAACCTCGGACTTGAAAAGGTACCAGAGGATATCGACGCTATCTATCACCTGGCTGGAATCCACAGGTTAGGCGAGGACAAGGACGGGGCAATCTGGGAAACAAATGTGCTAGGCACCCGAAACGTGATTAACTTCTGCAAAGGGCATGGTATACCGGGGCTCTATTTCGTCTCAACGGCTTACACGGAGGGGTGGAACGTCTATGAGCGGTCAAAATCCTTGTGCGAGCATAAAATCAAGAAGTCTGGCATCCCCCACATCACCATCTTCAAACCCAGCGTGGTGATGGGGACAGAAGAGCATCCCTACCCCGGCCACTTCTCCCAGTTCGTCTCGGCAGTAGTAAAAATCCACCAAAGGGCGGAGCTTA
>SOJS01000031.1 GCA_004376435.1 Dehalococcoidia bacterium | reverse complement strand
TGGGCAAGGATGACCCGGTATGTATTGTCCGCTCCCAAGGTAAGTTCCCGGCAGTAGGGGAGGTGCTGGAACCATTCACCCTGCCGCTGCTGGTAGAGGGCTGGATGCGAGGCTCGCATCACGGTCCGCTAATGCCGGTGTCTGTTCCCGATAGCACCCCGGCCCGCTTTGATGGGCCTCCCCGGGTTATTGCTCTTGGTTTTCAGCTATGCGAAGGCAAGCTTGTTGGGCCCGGTGACATGTTTGCTGATAAGTCGTTTGATAACGCCCGCCAGCAAGCCAACGACATCGCTGACTACATGCGCCGACACGGTCCTTTTGAGCCCCACCGCCTGCCCCTGGAGGAGATGGAATATACTACTATGCCTCAGGTATCAAAGAAACTAGAGGGAAGGTTTATTGACCTGTAAATAAGGGCATGGCAAAGCTTCTTCTGGCGACAAACAACCAGGCTAAAGTGCGTGAGTATAGAAGCCTGCTGCAGAATGTCCCCTTTGAGCTGATTACCCTGGCCGAGGCGGGCATCACCACTACCGTCAGCGAGGTGGGGGGAAGTCTGGAGGAGAATGCCAGACTAAAGGCAACTGTCATGGCGGCTAAAAGCCGGCTGCTAACGCTAGCCGATGATTCCGGGCTGGAGGTTGCTGCCCTGGGTGGCGAGCCCGGTCCGCTTTCCGCCCGCTATGCTGGCGAGGGGGCTTCAGATAGGGACAGGGTTAGCTATCTGCTGGCACGGCTCAAGGATGTGCCTTGGCCAGAGCGCTCCGCCCGCTTCCGCTGTGTTATTGCCTTAGCCACACCAGAGGAGAAGGTTGAGCTTTGTCATGGAGAGTGTCAGGGGATGATAACCTTTGAACCAAGGGGGGAGGAGGGCTTTGGCTATGACCCTATCTTCTACCTTCCCCGGCTGGATAAGACAATGGCGGAACTGCCGCTGGAGGTAAAGAACCAGATTAGCCACCGCGGTCAGGCGGCAAGAAAAGTATACCGCTTGCTGGAGAGGTTAAAGGTATGACCGGACTATCTGATTCCTTTCAGCGTCCAATAGATTATCTGCGCATCTCTGTGACCGACCGCTGCAATCTACACTGCACCTACTGTGTGCCCAGAACGGGCATTAAGCTGATGCCCCGTGATACCATCCTTACCTATGAGGAGATTGGCACTATAGTTCAAGCCGCCGCTGAGCTGGGAATAAATAAGGTAAGGATTACCGGCGGTGAACCCCTGGTCAGGTTAGGACTGCCGCAACTAATCAGGATGCTGGCACAGATAGACGCCATTGATGATATTTCGTTGACTAGCAACGGGGTTCTCCTCGCTGGCTATGCTGATGAGTTGAAGGAGGCCGGGCTGAGGCGGGTGAATGTCAGTCTGGACACACTCAAACCAGATAAATTCAAGGCTATTACCGGCGATAACAGACTGGAAGAGGTGCTGGCGGGTATTGCCGCCGCCAGGTCGGCTGGGCTCAACCCAGTCAAGCTTAATATGGTCGTTATGGCTGGTGTTAATGATGATGAGCTCCTTGATTTTGGCGCCAGAACTATCAGCCATGAGTGGCATGTGCGCTTTATTGAGCCGATGCCAGTTGCTGGCGGGAGGACCGCCTCACAATTCGTCTCGGTCAATGATATGAAAAAGCGCCTCCAGCAACTGGGGGAGCTAGTGCCCTGCTTGCCCAGCGTCGGCAATGGACCAGCCAAGTATTTCCGTTTTCCTCAAGCTAAGGGCACGGTTGGCTTTATCACCCCCATTAGCGAGCATTTCTGCTTCGGCTGCAACCGCCTGCGTCTTACTGCCGATGGCAAGCTCCGCCCCTGTCTATTAGCCGAGGATGAGATAGACCTAAAGCAGCCCTTACGTAGTGGTATATCCTCAGCCGGGCTGAAGAAACTGATTGAGGCGGCAGTCGCCAGAAAGCCGCTTCGCCATCGCCTGGCTGATAGCTCCGTGCCCAAAGGCCGACCTTTTTCCCAGGTAGGAGGTTAATATGAAAAAGCTGACCCACATAGATAATGCCGGTAGGCCCCGTATGGTGGATGTTAGCAGCAAAGCCGATACCAAGCGGGAGGCGGTCGCCAAGGGTGTGGTCAGAATGAAGCCTTCCACCCTTGAACTATTAAGGAAGGGAGAAATGGCCAAGGGCGATGTGCTGACAACCGCCCAACTGGCGGGCATTATGGCGGCTAAAAAAACATCTGACCTAATCCCCCTCTGCCACCCCATTCCCATCGGGGAGGTTAAGGTTGATTTCAGTCTTGATGAGAGAAAAAGCGCCGTTGAGATTACGGCTACTATAAAGAGCAGCGGCCAGACCGGGGTGGAGATGGAGGCACTTATCGCCACTGCCATCACGGCACTGACCATCTATGATATGTGCAAGGCGGTTGACCGTGGTATTAAAATAGAGAGCATTCGCCTAATTAGAAAAAGTGGTGGCAAAAGCGGGGTAATTACCCTTGAGTAGAACCAATTATTGTTATATACTACTATTTTACCACTACCAGACAATGATGGAGGGTGTATTATGAAGCTATCATGTCTTCAGGAGAACCTAAACCGGGGGCTTAGTGTGGTGGGGAGGGCAGTAGCCGCCAGAACGACCCTGCCCATAACCAATAATGTCCTCCTGACTACTGACCAGTCCCGCTTGAAACTTGTTGCCACCAATCTGGAAATGGCTATCAGCTGCTGGATTGGCGCCAAGGTAGAGGAGGAAGGAGCCATTACCGTCCCCGCCCGACTTCTCACCGAGTTTATTGGCTCCCTGCCCCAAGAGAAGGTGAATATCAATCTTTCCCCCCGCACCAAGACACTGGAGTTAAAATGTGCCCGCTTTGAAGCCAGAATAAGCGGCGTTGATGCCAAGGACTTCCCACCGATACCCAAGGTTGAGGGTGGTATCACCACCAAGGTTGAGGTAGCAGACTTCAGTCAGGGAATTAGCCGGGTTGTCTTTGCCGCCGCTTCTGAGGAATCCCGACCAGTGCTTACCGGCGTTGACACTAAACTTGAAGGTGATTTAATGACGCTGGCGGCGGCTGATGGCTTCCGACTAGCCGTCCACAAGCTACCCATTGCCACCCCGGTCCGCCAGAAGACCGAGGTCATTATTCCGGCGCGGACTCTGGCCGAGCTAAACCGGTTTATGGCTGACCAGAAGGAGGCAGTTGAGATAACGGTAAGCCCCGGCAAGGGCCAGGCCCTGTTCCGCCTGAAGAATATTGAGCTGGTCTCCCAGCTTGTCCAGGGCACCTTCCCCAATTATGACCAGCTTATCCCCAAGAGCTACACCACCCGAGCTGTGGTTAGTGTTGCCGAATTTTTGCGGGCGACCAGGACAGCCTCCATCTTTGCTCGTGATGGCAGCGGCATTGTCCGTATGGTGATGACTCCCGGTGGTGAAACAAAGCCGGGCAAGATGACCATCTCCGCCCGCTCCGAAGAGGTGGGGGATGATGTCGGTGAGATTGATACCACTATTGAGGGTGAGGAATCAAAGATTGCCTTTAACGGCAAGTATCTGACCGATGTCTTAAGCGTGCTGGATGAAGACCAGGTAGCCCTGGAGACGACCAACCCGTCAAGCCCTGGCGTTCTGCGCCCGGTGGGAGTAGAAAACTACATCCACGTTATCATGCCGATGTTTGTCCAGTGGTAATACCCAGTGGCAAAAAGGCGAATTGATAGCTTAATAGTGGAGAGGGGGCTGGCGGAGAGCCGTGCTAAAGCTCAGGCTCTTATTATGGCTGGGGAGGTGGTGGTTGCAGGGAAAACGGCTATAAAAGCCGGGACACTGGTAAATGAAGAGGCGGCAATTACCATCCTTGAGCCGCCTCCTTTTGTTAGCCGCGGCGGGGTCAAGCTTGACTATGCCCTTGACCAGTTTGGGCTTGATGTTTCGGGTAAGGTAGCCACCGATATCGGGGCGTCAACTGGTGGCTTTACCGACTGCCTCTTAAAAAGAGGTGCCAGCCGGGTCTATGCTATAGATGTCGGCTACGGTCAGCTGGACTATCGCCTGAGGCAGGATAAGCGGGTAGTAGTCATGGAGAGAATAAACGCCCGCTACCCCATCCCCCTACCCGAGAAAATAGACCTGGCCACTTTAGATTTGTCCTTTATCTCGGTGGAGAAGGTGATACCAGCGATAACAAAGCTGCTTAAGAGCAGTGGTTATCTGGTAGTGCTCCTAAAGCCCCAGTTTGAGGCTAGAAAGCAGGAGGTGGGGAAGGGAGGGATAATTAAGCAGCCAATAATTCATGCCCGGGTGCTGGGGCGGTTTATTTGCTGGCTGACAGAGCATAGCTTCAGGCTAGGGGGATTGGTGGCATCACCTATTTCCGGCGCTGCCGGGAATAAGGAGTTTTTTGTCCTCTTGAGGCTGAAATGCCGCTGCCAGGAGTAGCGGTGGCATAATTAGTAAATTGACCCCCAGGTAGGAAATAGGCTATAATTTAAATGGTAGGGTTAGTTAAAGGCGACTTGAGAGGCAGGTAGACTTGCACGAGAGTTGTGGCGTTTTTGGTGTCTATGCCCCCGGTGAAGATGTAGCTCGGCTTACCTTTTTTGCCCTGTTTGCCCTTCAGCACCGCGGTCAGGAAAGCGCCGGTATTGCCACCACTGATGGCAAGAAGCTTCGGGTTTATGCCCGGATGGGTCTGGTATCCCAGGTATTTAACGAGGATTCATTAAGCCGGTTAAGCGGGAATATTGCCATCGGTCATAACCGCTACTCCACCACCGGTTCCAGCCACGCGGCTAATGTCCAGCCGATTATAGTGAGCAGGGGCGAAGATACTATTGCCATCGCCCACAACGGAAATATCATCAATTCCGGACACCTCTACGAGGAACTCTGTGGTCAGGGCTACGCCTTCCACAGCTCTACCGATACCGAGGTCATCGCCAGCCTTATCCTCTCCTCCACCGAGAAAAACTGGGTGGACAGGATAAGGTATGCCATGCATCGGCTGCAGGGGGCATATTCCCTGGTAATTATGACCAATCACGCTCTGTTTGGCATCCGTGACCCCTTTGGTGTCCGCCCCTTGTGCCTGGGAGCTATTAATGGTGGCTGGGTTCTCGCCTCAGAAAGCTGTGCTCTTGACCATATCGGTGCTAACTTCATCCGCGAGGTTGAACCGGGCGAGATAGTCTCTATTACCGAGAACGGTGTTGATAGCTACCGGGAGGAGTCCTCAAGGAGAGCGTTATGCATCTTTGAGTATATCTACTTCGCCCGCCCCGATAGCGTCATTAACGGTCGGCTACTCCACCTGGCGCGGCAGGCTATGGGAAAGGGGCTGGCTGAGGAGCACCCGGTAGATACCGACTTAGTCATCGGTGTCCCTGATTCAGCGATCGCCGCCGCCCTTGGTTACTCCCACCAGTCAAACATCCCGCTGAGCGAAGGTCTGCTCAAGAACCGCTATGTCGGCCGGACCTTTATTGAACCTGACCAGCGCATCCGAGACCTGGGTGTGAAGCTGAAGTTCAACCCCCTACCCCAGATGCTGGACGGCAAGCGGCTGGTAGTGGTTGATGATAGCATTGTCCGCGGCACGACCACACCTAAAGTGGTAAAACTACTGAAAAAGGCAGGAGCTAAAGAGGTTCACATGCGCATCTGTGCCCCGCCCATCCGCTACCCCTGTTTCTTCGGCGTGGATATGG
>SOJS01000051.1 GCA_004376435.1 Dehalococcoidia bacterium | reverse complement strand
TATAGGCTTCAGGCTGGTAGTAGTCATAATAGCTGACAAAGTATTCTACGGCGTTATTGGGGAAGAACTCCTTGAATTCGGTTGAGAGCTGGGCGGCTAATGTTTTGTTGTGGCAGATAACCAGGGTCGGTCTCTGCACCCGGGCAATGACATTAGCCATGGTGAAGGTCTTACCGCTGCCGGTAACCCCCAGCAATGTCTGATGCTTATAGCCCTTAGTTAAACCCTCCACCAGCCCATCCACCGCCTGTGGCTGGTCACCGGTCATTCTAAAATCAGAAACTATCTCAAACTCTGGCATAGTTACTTCCGCTAAAAGGTCTCCTAATAAATAGAGCCGTTAAACAGCAGTTCAACATTTTTGAGAGCTCAAATACATGCAAATTGCTCCGCAAGCCGCTACATTCAGCGATTCAGCTTTTTCCCGGATAGTGGGAATTCTTAATTGATAATCAGAGGCGTGTAACACCGCTTGTGAAAGGCCAGACGCTTCGTTGCCCAGCGCCAGCAGGAGTTTATCTTGGCGGCAAAGAATCGACGGCTCTTCCACGCCATTAAGCTCGGTGGCAACAAAGGAGTAGCCGTCTTTTTTCAGTGCCTCGGCGAGCTTAAGATAATGGCTAGTTCTTCTGAGCCACACTGATAATATTGTACCCGCTGTTGACTGAACGCATTTCGGGGATAAGGGGTCAGCGCATTTTTCTGTCAGAATAACCCCGGAAAAATTGAAAGCGGCGGCAGTGCGGATGAGGGAACCCACATTGCCGGGGTCCTGAATATCTTCGAGTAATAAGATTTTAGTGCCGATATTCTCCGGCAGGTGTCCCGAGTACATATCCTGAGGTAGACGGACAACGGCAATAATTCCTTGAGGCGTCTTTGTGGAACAGATTGAGTGAAACTGCCGGTCAGTAACAAGGTGGATAGAATGGTTGTGGTAAACCGGTGGTGGTTCTTCTATCGTTATGATTTCAATTATTTCACCGGGATGGTGGCTCATAATCTGTCTAATGCCCCTATCTCCTTCGATAAGAAAGGCTCCGGCTTCAAGCCGTCCTTTTATTGTGGCCAGTTTTTTATACCACTTGAGGGGCCTTAATGGAGTGGTTCTGCTATGCGATGGGGGCAACATCACCTCTTCACCTTTTCCCTCATACAGGGGATTAACCTAAAATCAGAAACTATCTCAAACTGGGGCATAGTTACTTTCGCTGTAAAAAGCCTCCTATAAATAGTATATCCCCATACTGCATCGGTTTCAATTAGGGGATGGGGTTACAAATAATCTACAAATTATGCTGACTGCAACGCCTTATTATGTAGTAGTTATCTATTCTTCTGTGAAGTAATCCAAATCTATTCTTTTGGTTTCATACATAGCACTGGGGCTAACACCAATATTGTGGTCAATCATGAACTGTGCGAGTTGGTCTCCGTCAATCAATACAATTTTAGTGTCTATACTAGACGCGAAGTCACGCGCCTCTCTAGTGTAGTTCGACGTGGTTATAAATATGCCTTTTCTTGCACGTTTCCCTTGGAGAGCACCCGCAAATTTTTGAATTTCAGGTCGGCTGACAGTGTTCCCCCACTTTTTAGCCTGAATGTAAATGATGTCTAACCCTAGCGGGTCTTCCTTGATTATGCCATCTATTCCTTCGTCTCCGGTTTTCCCGATTGCCTTTCCGGCATCCTTTCGACTACCTCCGTAACCCATTTTGACGAGAAGGTCTACAACAATATTTTCGAATAGGCTTGGAGGACTTGCTTTGATTTGCTGGAGAAGGTCATTGGCAAGTCCATCTCTAAGGTTCTGGTAGGCACTCTCCAGTACCTCTTCGGGGGTTTTTCCTTGTTCTTCTTCCACCTCTTCTTGTGCCGTGGTTTTTTCTCGCCTAATGGCCTTGAACTCTCTGAATTCTTGGAATTGAAATAGGAATTTAACATCGATTCTTGGAGGGTTTCGTTTTAGTACTTCTAATCCTCTGTCAGTTATGCGATGGAACCCGCGTCGGGGTAGCTTAAGCAACCCTGCCTTCTTCATGTATGTCCGAGCCCATCCAACCCTATTATTGAATATTGCCTGATGTCCGCTTGACAGTAGTTCTCGCCGTTCTTCATTAGTCAGATTAAACTGATTAGCAAGAGTGTCTATTGCTTGCCACAGCGAATGTTCCTGTTTGTCCCCGGCTAATTTCAATAGAGGAAGCATTATTGTCTGATAGTCCGGTATTGCCATTTTTATCTACCTCCCAATATTTACTTTCCCCCAAAATACCCCAGCGCCAGCTTGACCTTATCCTCAAGGGTTAGGTTCTGGTCGGGGGGGAGGGTGGCTACCGCCCGACCTGCCTCGGTGGCGGAGTAGCCGAGGGCGGTTAGTGCTGCCAGGACATCGGCGTTCTCCTGCACCAGCTCGGCAGTGCTTACCCAGCCAGCCCCTATCTTTTCCTTGAGCTCCAGGACAATGCGGTTAGCCATCTTCTTGCCTACCCCGGGGACCACCGTCAGCAGTTCAGTATTGCCGGTGGCGATGGCTGTGCCGAGCTGCTCAATATCCATTGTTGATAGCATCGCCAGTGCCAGTTTGGGACCTAAGCCGGAGATACTGATTAACACCTGAAAAAGCTCCAGCTCCTCAGGCGAGGCAAAGCCATACAGGGTGGCATTATCCTCCCTCAAGTGGAGATGGGTATACAGCTTTACCTCCCTGCCGACAGTGCCCAGCTTGCTTAGAGTGGAGGTGGGCATAAACACCTGAAAGCCGACCCCGCCGACATTAACAACTGCCCCGTCACCGCTGAGTGCCTCTAGTTTGCCGTTGATACTGGCTATCATCTCTGTTGCTCCTTATCCAGCAGGCTTTTTAAGTGCGCCTCACGCTGGTGGCAGATAGCCACTGCCAGGGCATCGGCGGCATCATGCGGCTGGGGCACCTGGGTGAGCCCAAGCTGGAGCTTGACCATCTCCTGAACCTGCTCTTTGGAGCTACCGCCGTAACTGGCAACCACCTGCTTTACCCGAGCCGGAGTATATTCATAGGTCGGGATTCCCTTGTTAGCCGCCGCCAGGATGGCTATTGCCTGAGCCTTGCCTATTGCCAGTGCCGACCTGACATTCTTAGCTACAAACGGTTGCTCCACCGCTAACACATCCGGCTGACAGCGGCTGATAACCTCAACAAGCTGCTGATAGAGATAGCTCAAACGCTCCCCGATCGGGGAGCGTGGCCGGCTTTTTAGAGCGCCAAAATCAATGACGGTTATCTCATCATTGCTATCTTCAATCACTCCGTAGCCCATGGTTACTGTGCCCGGGTCAACTCCTAAAATCCTCATCACATTACTCAATTCGGGGTGGTGGGCAATATTAAGCCGACGCCTGATACTTCTCCAGAACAGAATCGGGAAAATCGGCATTGGTGGTTACATGCTGCACTTCATCCAGCCCCTCCAGCTTGTCCAGCAGCTTTAGGGTTTGCAGGGCTGCCTTTTCCTCAAGCTCAACTGTGGTCTTGGACATCATAATCAACTCGGAGGAGACGATGGCTAGTTTCTGCTCCTCCAGCGCTTTCCTGACTCTTTCCAGCTCCTCGGGCTTGGTGTAAATCTCCACATAGCCGTTTTCCAGCTTGATATCCTCAGCGCCGGCATCTATTGCTTGTAGCTCCAGCTCCTCGGCATCGGCATCATTAGCCTTGAGCCTGATCAGCCCTCTGGGCTCAAAGAGCCAGGCGACACAGCCGCTCTCCCCCAGGCTGCCGCTACTGCGCGAGAATATATTACGCACATCCTGCAGGGTGCGGTTGCGGTTGTCAGTTAGCGCCTGCACCAGGATAGCCGCCCCGCTGGGACCGTAGCCCTCAAGGACCATCTCTACTAGGGCCGCCCCCTCCACCGCGCCGCCGCCCCGCTTGATTGCCCGCTCTATATTATCTGAGGGCATGTTGCTATCACGTGCCCTTTGTACCACCAGGCGTAGCCTGAAGTTTGTCTCCGGGTTGCTGCCTCCCTGACGCACGGCAATTATAATCTCACGGGTTAGCTTGGTGAAAAGTTGACCCCGTCGGGCATCGGTTACCCCTTTCTGGTGCTTGATTGAAGACCACTTGGAATGTCCTGACATCTCTAATTTCCCTTTTTAATTTTAGCATCTCACCTGCCCGTGGTCAAAGGGCACTGCTTGTTTGTCTTCGTCTCTATCTATAAGATATAATGATTAATCATTGCCACTCCTTTATGGAGGCAGGGTAGTGTCTTGGTTTTATTATGTTACCAGGGTATTGGTTATAGTGCTTTTTGCCCTGCTGACCCGCTGTCGGGTAAGAGGCAGGGAAAATGTCCCTGAGCAGGGAGCGGTGCTGATTGTAGCCAACCATCTTAATCTGGCTGACCCGCCTCTGCTTGGTGTTTGCCTTAAGCGCAAGGTAATATTTATGGCTAAAGAGGGGCTGTTTCGTTCCCGATTCTCAAGCTACTTTATACGCTGCCTGGGTGCATTTCCGGTGCATCGGGGGAGATTAGACAGGAAGGCACTACGCCAGGCAGGGCAGGTCCTGGCTGATGGTCAGGCTCTGGTTATGTTCCCGGAAGGGTCAAGGAGCCGTGATGCCCGGCTGTGGCCGGCTTTGCCTGGCTCGGCACTGATAGCCTTGCGTAGTGGTACCCCAGTTCTCCCGATAGGCATTACCGGCACGGAAAAGATTAAAGGTCTTACCTGGCTAGTGCGCCGCCCCCGGCTGATGGTTAATATCGGTCGCCCTTTCTATCCGCCGTCAGCGGGCAGTAAATCAACTAAAGATGAGCTTATTAAGTTTACCACTTTGGTAATGGGGCGTATCGCCGAGCTTCTCCCTGAGGAGTATCGGGGCAGTTATACTGGAAAGGAAGCTAGCCGGCATGAGAATTGAAAAGGCGGCTGAAATAGGCTTTTGCTTCGGGGTGAAGCGGGCGGTTAATATCCTGGAAAAAGTGGCTCGTGAGCAGGGTGGTGTGGAGACACTGGGGGCAATAGTGCATAACCAGCAAGTTGTGCAAAAGCTGGCTGAGATTGGGGTTCGGGTGGTGGACAGTGTTGCTGAGATAAAGGGGAAGTCGGTGGCTATTAGCTGTCATGGGGTGGACCCGCAGCTAGAAGAGGAGATTCGGGAGCGGCATATTAATATCATTAATACCACCTGCCCCTTTGTTCACCGCGCTCAGGCAGCAGCCAAGAAACTGGCTGATGCTGGTTTTTTTGTTGTTGTCTATGGTGATGCCGACCACCCTGAAGTCAGAGGTGTCCTTGGCTGGACTGGCGGCAGGGGGGTAGCGGCTGTGGATGAGAAGTTTATTGCTGGCCTTGAGCCACTACCTCGCTGTTTGGGTGTTCTGTCCCAGACGACCCAGATACCGGCTGATTTTACCGAGTTTGCCAAGAAGCTTATTGATGCTGCCTTTAGCAAAGACTCTGAGATACGCATTATTGATACTATCTGTCATGATATCAGGAAGCGGCAGCACCAAGCCCTCAAGCTGGCAAAAAAGGCTGACCTGATGGTGGTTATCGGTGGGTATAATAGCGCCAACAGCAATCGTCTGGCTGAGTTGTGCTCTAAGGTGACAAAAACATATCTGGTGGAAACAGCCGATGAAATCCAGCCCCCCTGGCTTCAGGGCTGCCGCTTGATAGGGGTAACGGCCGGTGCTTCTACCGGTGAGCAGACCATAGATGAGGTCTTAAGAAGGCTGGAAGCCATAGCCCTAAAAGAGGGCTAAAGTCCCATCTCTTGAGCCACTATCTCTTGGTAGAAGCTGGCATCGCCAAAGGTGACCTCAGCCGCCTTGGCTCGCCGGGTATAATATTGTAAATCATGGTCTATGGTGCAGCCGATGGCACCGTGGATCTGGTGTGCCAGGGCGATAACACGCTGACAGGCTTCCCCAGTCCATGCCTTGGCAATGGCGACCTCCTGAGTACCGGGGAGACCCTCGCTTACCATCCAGGCGGCTTGATAGGTTGCCAGCCTGGCGCCATCAACATCGGTCAGCATATCGGCACAGTAGTGCTGGATAACCTGAAAGCTGCCAATGGGGCGGTCATACTGCTTTCTCTCCTTGGCATAGTCAATGGTCATGTCCAGCACCTTCTGGATACAGCCGACCATCTCACAGCACTTGGCTACCGCTGCCCGCTGGATTATCTTCTGAACCTCACCCCACCCCTGGTTTAGCTGCCCTAAGATATTCTCTTTAGACACTTTTACCTGGTCAAAGGTAACCTCACACAGCTTGTCGTTGGCAATTGTCTCTAAAAGGGTGTGGCTTATACCCTGGCTTTTACTGTCAACGATAAATAGGCTAATCCTATCCTCGTCCTTTGCTTTGTCATCAGTTCGGGCAACTACCAGCATATAATCAGCAACATGGGCGTCGGGGACAAAGAGCTTGGTGCCGGTAATAATATAGCCATCTTTATCGGCGCTAGCCTTGGTCTCTACTGAAGCGGCATGGTAACTGGCACTGGCTTCAGTTAGGGCGAGAGTGAAGATTGTCTCACCGCTGGCTATCCTGGGCAGATACTGCTCCTTTTGCTCATCACTGCCGATATCAATGATGGGCAGACCGCCAAGGATAACCGTGGAGAAGTAGGGACCAGGCAGGCAGGCAGCTCCCATCTCCTCCAACAGCACCGCCAGGTCAAGGAAGCTCATACCACCACCGCCGTATTTTTCCGGAAGTGCCAGCCCCATCCAGCCCAGTTCTGCCATTTCCCGCCATAGCTCTGGTGAATAGCCCGCCTCACTCTCTTCCATCTCTTTAACCGCTGTCTTGGGGAGCTTATCGCTGAGAAAATCGCCGGCCATTGTCTTTAGCATTTCCTGTTCTTCAGAAGGAGTCAAGTTCACTTTTGTGCCTCCTCTAGACCGTTGGTTGGTGTCTTAAGGGAGAGATAATTTACTGGCTGGGCAGCCCCAGCTTTCTCAAAGCCAGGATGTTCTTCAAAATCTCTGATGTGCCCGCCTGGAGGCTATAGCCCTTGGATGACAGGTATGAGTGGTAGGCCATGCCCTTTATCGGCACTCTCTTGGATTTGGGCGCCAGTTGCCCGTAGAGCCCTAGAATCTCTATTGCCGTGCTCGCCAGGCGCTGTTCAAAGGCGGTGCCGTATGCCTTAGCCATTGATGATTCCCAGTTCGGAGCACGTCCCTCATCCATAACCAGGGCGACCCGATACATGTGTAGCCGCCCCACCTCAAGTTCAATTTTAAGCTGTGCCAGTTTGGCGCGGACTGCTGGCTCCTTGGCTAGCGGCTGACCGTTTCTTTTGCTTTCCTTACTGTACTGGATAAGAGCTTCAAAGAGGGGGTAATTAGCCATCAGCCGCTCCATACCGCTTCTTTCGTAATCAAGCTGGTTTAGAATCTGGTAGAAGCCGCGGTTCTTCTCCCCGATGAGGCATGTCTTGGGGACACGCACGCCATCAAAGAAGACCTCGTTAAAGTGCACCCCGCCGGTGATATCTACTATGGGGCGAACAGTAGTGCCGGGCAAATCGGCCTTGAAGAAGAATTCACTGATGCCCTTGTGCTTGGGGACAGCGTCGGGGTCTGTTCTGGCTACTAGGTAAATCCAGTTCATATAACTGCCGCCGCTGGTCCACACCTTCTGCCCATCAATGATATAGTCATCGCCATCCTCAACGGCTTTGGTTTTAAGTGATGCCAGGTCAGAGCCAGCCTCCGGCTCGCTCATTCCCAGACCGACATAGGCTTCACCCCGTAGAATCAGGGGCAGGAGCTCCCTTTTTTGCTCTTCAGTGCCGTAGTGAAGGATGGCGCCACCTATCTGGCGGTCGGCAAACCAGTGGCAGGCGGCTGGTGCTCCGTAGCGGAGCATCTCTTCAGTGACGATAAGGCGGTCAATATAACCGCGCCCCTGACCGCCATGCTCCTTGGGCCAGGTTAAGCCAATCCAGCCTTTGGCGGAAACCCTTTTGGTAAACTGCGGGTCGTAGGCCATTATCCAGGCATCGCAGCTTGGTTGCCACAGCCCTTGTTTTAGCTCCTCCTCAAGAAATTGGCGCACTTCCTGTCTTAGTTGCTGTTGCTCATCGCTGAACCTGAAATCCATGCTTGACCCTTTCCGTCATTGTGGCTGATTTATTGGGATGTTGAATCTGAAGGTGACCGGGTTTAATCAGTCCATATTGCCAGGCAGGTTACGGTTCGGGAAATGCCAGAGATGGGGTGGATTTTGCCGGTAACCAGGTCGCCGATATCATTTAAGTTTTCAGCTTCTATAATGGCGATAATATCATAGGGTCCGGTCACCGGGTCAACTGATTTTACCCCTTTTAGCTGCTTGACCTTGGCGACCACTTCCTTGGTTTTACCGACTGCGGTTTCAATGAGGACAAAAGCCTTGGCTGGCATTTGCGTCTACCTCCTTAAGATTGATCTTCTTTGGGTGATAGGACGACAGTGGTTGTGATTTCTAGTATAAATGCCTGCGGTAACCGTGTCAAGTGATTTTTCTAGGCTAACCTTCTTGACTTTCTGATACTGCCTGTAGTTCCTGGAGAAGGTCAAGGCACAGGCTATCGTTTATTTTCGGCGAGGGTCTGTTGAGCAGGCTGGTGTGGAGAGGAGTGATGGAAATCTTGCCCTGCTCAATTGCTCCGATATCGGCTCTTTCATCCCTGGCCCTGTTTACCCTCTGCCGCACCAGTCGGTAGCATGGGCGCCGGCCGTCATTTTCCTCAGTAACGGTGTCGCTATGGCTTTTACTGGCTAAATAGGTAACCTTGGCTCCCCTGATTTCTGCCAGCGGTATATTGGGCAGGTTGACATTAAGCAGGATATCATTAGGCAAGGCACCGGTGCCAATCTTGCGGGCGAGCAGGGCGGCTAGTTTGGCTGCATTATCCAGCCGGTGGTCATCAGTAGCGGCTGCTGATATGGCTACTGCCGGCAGACCATGAAGGTAGCCCTGCAGGGCGGCGCTCACTGTTCCTGAGATAAGAACATCATCACCAAGATTTGCCCCTTGGTTGATACCGGAGATAACCATATCTACCTTATCTGGAATCAGCCTGCCCAGAGCCAGGAGAACACAGTCAGACGGTGTGCCGTCTACTGAGTAGGCTTCTACCTCCGCTAGGGGTGGATTCAGTCTATTAATTCTTAATATTTGGTGCAGGGTAACGGCAGTGCCGATGGCGCTCTGCTCCCTGTCTGGGGCGACCACCACTACCTGGGCAATTTTGCTTAGCTCTCTAACCAGCACCCATAGTGCTTGGGCAAGTATGCCGTCATCATTGGTCACCAGTATTTTCATGTCTTGCTCTCTTTCCCAGCCCCCAGTTTATCACGGCCGGGGCGGCGGCGACAAATAGGGGCAATTGGTCGCTGGCTTTGATTGTGGTATTATTTAGCTAATGGTTTGGGGAAGATGAGAGACAGTTTATCATCAGCTTCTATTACTGATGGTCTTAGAACTCGTTTTATTGGACAGAGGGTTATTTATTATCCCCGCCTGGCTTCAACTATGACAGCGGCCAAGCAGGAGGCTCAGCGGGGAGCCACCGAGGGCACGGTTGTTATTGCCGATGAGCAGACAGCGGGTAGGGGGCGCATGAAGCGCTCCTGGCTATCCCCCAAGGGGAATATTGCTCTGTCAATCATCCTCTACCCGACTATCACCAGCTTGCCCTATCTCATTATGCTGGCTTCCCTGGCGGTAGCCGATGCTATTGAGGCGGTCACCGGCTTGAAAACACAGCTCAAGTGGCCCAATGATGTCCTTATCAATGGCAGGAAGGTGGGTGGCATTTTAATTGAAGGTGAGGTGCGGGGGAGAAAGCTGGACTACGCCATCATCGGCATCGGGGTAAATACTAATCTTAATCCTTCCCATTTTGCCGAGCTTTTGCCAGTTGCCACCTCTCTTGGTGATGAGCTGGGAGGAGAGATATCACGACTGGCGATAATACAGCGCCTGCTGGTTAAGGTGGAAAGACTGTATCTAGCCTTGCCATCAGCAGAAACTATCTATGGGCCGTGGCGGGACAGGTTGGTGACGCTGGGCAGGCAGGTTGAGGTGAGTTGGGGCAGGACAAGGTATCAGGGCATAGCTGAGTCGGTAGCCTTGGATGGCAGCCTCCTCCTGCGCCACCCTGATGGCAGTCTGAGTCGGGTTGTAGCCGGGGATGTCAGCCTGCGTGGGTGAGAAGACCTCCCCAGAGCCTGCTAAAGGGCAGGCTCTGGGTTTACACTCTGGCTATTTACCCTTACTTGTCCTTCTTCATAAATATGCTGAGCAGGTCAATTGGCAGCGGGAAGATTAAAGTGCTGTTTCTCTCCGAGGCAACCTCGGTCAGCGTCTGCAGGTAGCGGAGTTGTAGCGTCGTCGGCTCCCTGGCGATAATAGCCCCGGCTTGAGCCAGCTTCTCTGATGCCTGAAGCTCACCCTCAGCATGGATGATTTTGGCTCGCCTTTCTCTTTCGGCTTCAGCCTGAGCTGCCATTGACCGCTTCATCATTTCAGCGAGCTCAACCTCCTTAATCTCCACAGTGCTCACCTTTACCCCCCACGGGTCGGTGTGTTCGTCAATTATCTTCTGCAGTACCTGGTTGAGCTTTTCCCTCTGCGTCAGCAGTTCATCAAGTTCAGATTGCCCCAATACATTACGCAGCGTTGTCTGGGATATCTGCGAGGTAGCCCTGATGTGGTCCAGGACCTTAACCACCGATGCCTCGGGATCAACCACCCGGAAGTAGACCACGGCGTTTACCCTGACGGTAACATTGTCTTTGGTGATTACCTCCTGTGAGGGGACATCCATAGTTATCACCCGCAGGTCTACCTTCACCATGCGGTCAACAAAGGGAATGATAAAGAATAGTCCAGGTCCCTTAGCCCCAACCAGCCGCCCCAGGCGGAAGATAACCCCCCGCTCATATTCGGTAACAATCTTAACCGCCATAGATATAATTACCAGTACTGCCAGAACAATAATGCCGATAGCAACTATATTCATCGTTTACCTCCTTTTACTCTTTCTTGGCAACATATAGTTTTAGACCATCAACCTTGGTGATAATCACCTCCTCTCCGGACTCTACCCGGCCTCCCTGTGATATTGCTGTCCAGTTTTCGCCCTGAATGAAAATTGTTCCTTTGGGGTCTAAAGCTGCCTTGACTTCAGCTGTCTTGCCGATTAGGTCCTCCCTGCCGGCAAGTATCCGCTGGCGGTGGGCTTGGATTCCCCAGATAATGGCGACGGCAAGGAAAACAACAACACTAATGGCTACCAGGACAATTAGCCATGTATCTACTTGAAACCAGCTTGGGTTTATTTGAAACAACGGCGACCTCCTTACTCTTTCTTGGTAACATAAAGCGTTAAGCCATCAACCTTGGTGATAATAACTGTCTCACCTGGTTTCACCGGACCTGTCTCTGATATTGCCTCCCAGAGCTCACCTTTGAACAGAACCGTGCCCTCGGGGTCTAATGCTGCCTTGACGACTGCCCTTTTCCCAAGCAGCTCTTCCTTGCCGGTGTATGCCTGACGACGGTGAGCCCGGATGATGCGGCTAATAACAAAGATAAAGATAACGGCAATAATGATGGCGACTATGGCTACCAGCCATGGATCTACCTGAAACAATGGCGACCCCCTTGGGAAAAGTATTAAGGCACCTAGAACTAGGGCAATTATACCACCACCGGTGAGCAGACCAAAAGTGGTAGTAAATATCTCGGCAATAAAAAGACCGAAGGCTAGAATGATAAGCAGGACGCCGGCAATGTTTACCGGTAACTGCCCCAGTGAATAGAAGGCTAAAAGACCGCAGATGGCACCAACGATGCCGGGGAAGATAAGACCGGGGTTGGTGATTTCAATGAGGATGCCAAGTGAAGCCAGGCTTAATAGAAGAAAGGCAATGTTGGGGTCGCTGATGGCATAGAGGAAGCCCTCAACTGTGCTCATATTGATATCCTGGATGGTCACCCCTTGAGTATTTATAGTAACGACGCTACCATCAAGCAGGGTCACCTCCTGACCGTCAAGCTGGGGGATGAGGCTATCCAGGTTGGGGGAGACCATATCAATGACATTAAGCGCCAGCGCCTCCTGCTCGGTGGCGGAGACAGCTTCCCTGACAGCTTGCTCTGCCCATTCCACATTTCTGCCGTGGGACTCGGCGATGCTCCTGATATAGGCAGCAGCGTCATTGATGATTTTTTCCTGCATTGTTTTTGAGATTTCCTGCTCACCCTCAGGACCGATAGAAACCGGGCTGGCGGCACCAATAGCAGTGTTGGGCGCCATAACGGCGACATGCGCCGCCATGGTGATGAACACCCCGGCCGAGGCGGCTCGTGCCCCTGATGGGGAGACATAGACCACTACCGGCACCTCGGCATTAACAATGCTCTTCACAATATCACGCATGGCGGTATCCAGACCACCAGGTGTGTCCATCTGGATGATACAGACAGTGGCGTTTTCTTCTTCCGCCTGCTCTATACCACGCTCAATATAATCAGCCAGGACGGGGTTAATGACGCCGCTGATATTAAGCACCACAATTTTGGGCGAGGCGGCTTGAGCGCCAATAGCGCTCAGGGCGATAATCACCAAGCCCAGCAGCAATAGAATGCGTATCAGCTTTAACATGGTAACTTTACACTTAAGAGTATTGTGAGTATATATTGATTGTAACTTTATTGCAAATGAAAAACCAAGGTTGAATAGCTAGGCGAATTGGTGTAGAATTTGTCCGTCGAAAGGTAAGGTATGAAAGTCCAGAAATGCAAGGGAACTCGGGATTTATCCCCTGAGGAGATGGCTCGGTTTCGCCTGATTGAGGGGGTGTTTCGGGACTGCTGTCTTAAGTGGGGGTATGGGGAGGTGAGGACGCCGACCCTGGAGTATCTCCATCTTTTCACCGCTACCGGAACCCTGACCCCGAATATGCTGGGCAAGGTGTATTCTTTCCTTGACTGGGATGGCTGGAGTGGGGAGAGGGTGGTCTTGAGGCCAGACGGCACTATTCCGGTGGCCCGTCTTTATATTGAGAATATGGGGGATGGTAAAATAGCCAAGCTCTTTTATGTCGCCAATGTCTTTATCTTTGAGGCCACGGGGAAGGAGACGAGGGAAAAGTGGCAGTGCGGGGTGGAGCTTGTCGGCGTCAATTCTCCCCTGGCTGATGTTGAGTTGATAAAAGTAGTGCTGGAGGTTCTGGGGAGGCTGGGGCTGGGGGACGCAGAATTAAGGCTATCACACATTGGCTTGATTAGGTCTTTACTGCATCAACTCGGCTTAAGCAGTGAGCAGCAGACCCGGATATTTGACCGCATTCTGGACGGGGATAGGGAGGCACTGACCAAGATAAAGCCAGCTCAGCCGGAACTGAAGGAGGCTTTTTCCCAGCTGTTAGATTTGAAAGGGAAATCACCCGAATTTCTAAAAGACCTGGCGGCTCTATTTAGCCAGAGCCTGCCCCAGCTTAAGCCTCACCTTGACAATTTTATCACTATTGTTGACCTCCTTGAGGAACTGGGCTGTAATTACCACATTGATTTAACTTCGGGGAAGGGCTTTGAGTATTATACCGGAGTGCTCTTCCACCTCTTTTGGGATGGGGAGGAGATAGGCGGCGGCGGCAGATATGATGCCCTGATTCCTTTAATGGGCGGCGGCAGTATTCCGGCATCAGGTTTTGCCCTCTACCTTGACCGCCTGATGAATCTGGTGAAGCCACAATCTGCGGCTGGTAGCCACAGAATTTTGCTCGGCTCTGAACCTAGCAAGATAGGGGCGGTTAAAGAAAGCTTCCGCCTTGCCCGCCAACTCCGTGAAGCTGGCTATGTGGTTGCTCTTAACCTTGGCGGCGAGAAGCTGGCTGATTTCAGATGGCTGGTTGATGTCCGCAAAGGACCTATATTTATCCTGACTGACCAGCTTAAAGGCAAGAAGTTTGGGCTTAAGACAGCCGGTGAGGTTTTGAGGATATTGGGGGAGGAAGGTGGCAGTAAAACTAGCCCTGCCTAAAGGGCGTCTTCTGGATGAAACATCCGCCCTGCTCCGCCGGGCTGACTTTGGGCTCAGCGGCTACAGTAAGCAGGTGCGTTTTTACCATCTCAAATGCCGCCGATTTCCCAATCTCCTGGCCAGGGTTTTTCATGAGAGGGATATCCCAATTCAGGTGGCGGTGGGCAACTATGATTTGGGGATTTGCGGGCTGGACTGGGTTGAGGAGCTTTTGGCTAAATACCCGACCAGTGCCGTGGTCAAGGTAAAGGACCTGAGCTACGGCCAGGCTGCTCTGTATATTACTGCCAGCCGCTTATCTGGGGCAGCCACGGTGAGGGAGTTGGGGTTGAAGTCGGGCATTATCCGTATTGCCAGTGAGTATCCCAATCTGGCTGAGTCCTTTGCCCTGAAGTCCCGCTGGCGGCGGTTTAGCGTCTTCCCCCTGTGGGGAGCGGCCGAGGTCTATCCGCCAGAGAGCGCTGACCTGGCACTAATCCCGGTGAAAACAGGGGAGGAGCTTTCCAGCTACGGGCTGGTTAAGGTAAGCAAGGTCCTTGAAGGCGGCGCTTTCCTGATAGCTAATGCCGCCAGCCAGGCAGGTAAAGACCTGGCTGGGGTGGTGGCTTCTATTGATGATGGACTGCTGGCTACCGAGAAGACAGCTCCGTCGGTAGAGGTGGTGGAGGTGGGTGGGGATACCCTAGCAGAGGCTGGTGACGACACTGTCTGGTTGGCTCTGCCTGATGGCCATCAGCAATCGCCGACTCTTAGCCTGCTCAGCCGGGCTAATATTCAAGTTAACGATAATTTAGTAAATCGCCGACCGACAACTAATCTGGACGGGGTTAAAATCAAAATAATCAGACCCCAGGATATGCCCCTGCAGGTGGCTAACGGGAACTTTGACCTGGCAGTTACCGGTCGGGACTGGCTTCGGGAGCACCGCTATCAGTTTCCATCAAGCCCGGTGAAAGAGCTTTTAGACCTCAAGCTGGGTAAGGTCAAGATAGTCGCCGTAGTCAGTAAAGATTTAGCTGTGGCTGACGTTGATGGCTTGAGGCAATTTAGCTATGAGAGTGATGTGCCATTTCGGGTGGCTTCAGAATATGTTAATATAGCTGATAAGTATGCCCGGGATAATCACCTGGGACCGTACCGGGTGATTCCTACCTGGGGAGCCAGTGAGGCTTTTGTGCCTGAGGATGCTGACTTGCTTATTGAGAACACCCAGACAGGGCGAACTATAGCCCGCCATAACCTTAAGATTGTTGATAAACTTTTTGAGTCAACTGCCTGCCTTATCGGCAGTGCTCACTGCGTCAAAGGTAAGGGTAAGCGGATAGAGTCTATCATTACCGCTCTTAAAGCTGTGGTTGAGGGAGGCTGAAGTGAGGATTATTGAGGGTTTTCCGTCGGCAAAGTCGGCGCTTTCAAGGCAACCCCTGGCTGATTTTTATTCTGTCTCACCGGCGGTAAAACAGAAGCTAAACGAGATATTTGGTGCCGAGATTAACCCTGAATTGGCAGTGAGGCAGATTATTAGTGAGGTGCGCCGCCGGGGGGATGCCGCCCTTTTTGAATATACAGCCAGGATTGACGGGGTGAGGCTTGCTTCGCTGGAGGTAAGCCGGGAGCAGATAGAGAGCGCCTACCGGAGGGCGGACAAGGCGCTTATCTCAGCGCTAAAACTGGCGGCGGAGCGGATAAGTTCCTTTCACCGCAAGCAGAAAAGTCGTATTTTGGGTAAGGTAAATAAAACTGACCTGGGTGAGCTAATACGTCCTCTGGAGCGGGTTGGTGTCTATGTTCCTGGTGGTACCGCCTCTTATCCGTCAACAGTATTGATGACGGTTATCCCGGCCAGGGTGGCTGGTGTTAAGGAGATTATTCTGACGACACCGCCGGCAGTAAACGGAGTAGCTCCTCCGCCGACGCTGGTTGCCGCCGATATTGCCGGGGTTGACCGTATTTTCAGTGTTGGTGGTGCCCAGGCAGTCGCTGCTCTTGCCTATGGCACCGAGACTGTTCCCAGAGTGAACAAGATTTGTGGGCCGGGTAATGTCTTTGTTGTCATGGCTAAGAGGCTGGTCTATGGGGTAGTTGATATTGATAGTTTACCGGGACCGAGTGAGGTGGTGGTTATCGCTGATGAGGCGGCTAACCCCAGATACTGCGCTCTGGACCTTTTAGCCCAGGCGGAGCATGACCCGTTGGCTTCAGCCATTTTAATAACCACCTCACGCCAACTGGCTGACGAGGTCAACCGCGAAATTGAGGAGCAGCTTACCAGTCTGCCCCGTAAAGCTATCGCCGCCGAGTCACTGGAAAATAAGGGGCTGATAGCGGTAGTTACCAATATCAATGAGGCGATAGAGCTGGCTAACCTTTATGCTCCGGAGCACCTCTGCCTGATGGTGGACAAGGCAGATAGTTACCTTGATAAGGTAAATAATGCTGGCTGTGTCTGTATCGGCCGAAACTCGACGGTAGTGCTCAGTGATTATGTGGTTGGGCCAAGCCATGTCCTGCCCACCGGGGGCACTGCCCGCTTCAGCTCGCCGCTTAACATAACTGATTTTGTTAAGTTTATCAACCTGGCGACGGTGGCTAAAGCTGACCTAAAGGAGTTGGCTCAAGCAGCATCAGTCATTGCCCGGGCTGAGAGGCTTGAGGCTCATGCTCG
The DNA here is from genome assembly GCA_004376435.1 of Dehalococcoidia bacterium. Classification (GTDB taxonomy): domain Bacteria; phylum Chloroflexota; class Dehalococcoidia; order Dehalococcoidales; family JAUVZE01; genus SOJS01. The sequence continues at coordinate 4,357 of SOJS01000051.1, read as the reverse complement.
GGCGGTGGAGGAACGGCTGAAGGCAGACCAATAAATAACCTGCCTTTTGAGATAGGCAGTGAATTGGTGCTAGAATCTGCCAGATTAATTTTATTTTGGGGTGAGCGGTGAATGCTTCAGACTGTGGAGACGGGATAGAGAAATTAATACGCCCTGAACTGGCTGGCTTTGTTGGCTATGTTGGCGGCAAGTCTCTGGAAAAACTGGCGGTTGATATGCCTCCAGAGGGCATTATCAAGCTGGATGCTAATGAGAACCCCTACGGCTGTTCGCCAAGGGTAGGGCCGGCTTTAGCCTCCTGCCCATCGCTGAATGTCTATCCTGACCTGGGGCAGGCTGAGCTCAAGGAGTTATTGGCGGGATATGCCGGTGTCTCTGCTGAGCGTATTGTGGCCGGCAGTGGCAGTAATCAGCTGATAGACCTCATCAGCCGCCTGTTTGTTGACTCTGGCGATGAGGTGATAAACCTGGTTCCCACCTTTGATATGTTTCGTTTCAGCACCCAGGCGCAGGGCGGCACACTGGTTGAGGTCGCCAGGGACGAAGATTTTGCCGTCAGCGCCAGGGCGGTCAGGGCAGCCATCAATAAGAGAACCAAGCTGATATTTCTGGCTAACCCTAACAGCCCGACGGGGAATATAACTCCCCAGAAGGCGATAATAGAGATAGCTGAAACCGGTCGGCCGCTGGTGGTTGACGAAGCCTACTACGAGTTCAGCGGCGAGACAGTGGTGCCGCTTGTTGACCAGTATCCGAATTTGATGGTGCTGAGAACCTTCAGCAAGTGGGCGGGGCTGGCTGGTTTGAGGCTCGGCTATGGTATTTTCCCGCCCAAGTTGGCCAAATACCTGCTGGCGATAAAAGTGCCCTATAATGTCAGTGTGGCGGCGCTGGTGGCGGTTAGGGAATCGCTTCAGGATATTGACTATCTGCGGGGCAGGGTGAGGGCAATAGTTGATGAGAGGGAGAGGCTCTTTAGGGAGCTGAAAAGGTTTGACTGGCTAAAGCCCTTCCCGTCACGGGCTAACTTTATTTTCTGCAAAATCTCAAATGGCAGGGCGGATGAACTTCAGCGTCGGCTTCAGGACAGGGGGATAGTGGTTCGTTACTTTAGCCAGCCGCTTTTGAGAGACTCAGTTCGCATCAGTGTCGGCAAGCCGGAGGATAGTGATGCCCTGATTAGGGCACTTCAGGAAATAGGGGAGGAGATAAATGTCTAATCGGCAGTCAGTTGTCAAACGCAAGACCAGGGAGACAAACATCAATCTGGAGCTTAATCTTGACGGCAGTGGTCAGTGGCAGATAAATACCGGGCTCGGCATGCTTGACCATCTGCTGGCGCAGCTGGCGCAACATGGTGTATTTGACATAAAGATTTCAGCTGCTGGCAATGACCAGCATCATCTGGTGGAGGATGTGGCTATCTGTTTAGGTAAAGCCTTTGGCCAAGCCTTGGGGGAGAAGCGGGGCATTATCCGCATGGCTGATGCCGCCGTGCCTATGGACGATGCTTTAGCCATGGTGGCGGTGGACATCAGCGGTCGGGGGTATACTGTGCTTGAGCTCCCTTTTAGCGGTAAGGATGTGGCCGGACTGCCTAGCGACCTTATCCGTCACTTCCTTGAGTCCTTCGCCATTGAAGGTAGACTTAACCTCCATGCCAAGATTGCCTACGGCACTAATGACCACCACAAGGTGGAAGCCCTTTTTAAGGCTCTGGGTAGGGCTCTGGGCGCCGCCACCAGAATTGACGAGCGTATTTCTGGTGAACTGCCCAGCACCAAGGAATTACTCTAGGCTTTCTCCTGTCAGCCTCTGGTAAGCCTGCCGGTATCTCTTGGTGGTGGCGGCAATAACCTCCGGGGGCAGGGTGGGGGCGGGGGCTCCTTGTTCCACCCTGACTTAATAAGCCAGTCACGGACGGGCTGCTTGTCATAGCTGGGCTGGGACTGCCCGACTTGGTATAACTTGGCATCCCAGAAACGGGATGAGTCCGGGGTCAGTAGCTCATCAATGAGGATGATTCTGTCTCCATCCAGCCCGAACTCAAATTTGGTATCGGCGATGATGATACCTCTGGTTTGGGCATACTGCTGAGCATGGTGATAGATAGCCAGGCTTTTTTCCTGCAATTTTTCCGCCAGAGTTTTGCCAACCAGCTTTTTTAGTTCAGCCACAGTCAGTGGCAGGTCATGGCCGCTTTCTGCCTTGGTGGTCGGGGTAAATAGTGGCTGGGGCAATTGCTGGCTTTCTAACAAGCCTTGAGGCAGGGAAATACCGCAGACAGTGCCCTTTTTCTGGTATTCTGCCCAGGCAGAGCCGGAGAGGTAGCCGCGTACTACACATTCCACCATAATGCGCTCTACCTTTTTGACAATCATAGACCGGCCGGCTAAATAAGACGGGCAGGCAAAATGGCTGTCGACGGGAAGGTAGCTGTCAAGGCAACTGGCATCACTGACAGCCTCTATCAGATGATTGGGCACCAGATTTTTGGTCTGGTTAAACCAGAAAACAGACAGCTGGTTGAGCACCGAGCCCTTATCAGGAATGCCGACGGGCAGGACAACATCAAAGGCAGAGATGCGGTCGGTGGCGACAATGAGCAGTATGTTACCCAGGTCATAGCTATCTCTCACCTTGCCCCGAAAGAACAGGGGCAGGGGCAGTTCTGTCTTTAGTAAAACTGAATTATCGCCCATAATTACCTTAAGTTAGATTGACCTCGGCGCCAGCTCGTCGGACTTATCTATGCTGCCCTTCCACTGCGACTCAGTTAAACCCAGTCTCTTAAAGATGTCATCTATATGCCGCAGGTAGTACTGATAGTCAAAAAGCGGCTCAAGCTCGGCTGGCGGCAGGGCGGCGGTAACCTCGGGGTCAGCCTTGAGCTGGGTAAGGAAGTTCCTGTTCCCCTTCCACGACTTCATGGCATTGCGCTGCACCAGTTCATAGGCTTTTTGTCGGCTCAGCCCTTTGTCAACCAGAGCCAGCATTACCCGCTGGGAGAAGATTAAGCCTTTAGTAAGCTCTAGGTTCTGCTTCATCCGCTTGGGGTAAATTTGCAAGCCGCTCATTACCGAGGTGAAGAGGGCAAGGCAGTAGTCCACTAGCAGGCAGGAGCCGGGCAGGGTAATGCGCTCGGTGGAGGAGTGGCTGATATCGCGCTCATGCCACAGGGCGATATTCTCCATTGAGGTGAGGGCATAGCCGCGCACCAGTCGGGCGAGACCGCAGATTCGCTCACAGAGCTCCGGGTTCCGTTTGTGGGGCATGGCTGAAGAGCCTGTCTGACCGGCTCCAAATGGCTCCTCAACCTCTCGCGTCTCTGTCTTCTGCAGTGCCCTGATCTCGGTGGCAAATTTCTCAAGTGAGCTGGCGATTATAGCTAGAGTGGTCACGAACTGGGCATGGCGGTCACGTTGCACAATCTGGCTTGACACCGGGGCTGGGGTAAGCTTCAGTTTGGCGCAGGCTCTTTCCTCAACCTCGGGAGGCACTGTGGCATAGGTGCCGACGGCCCCTGAAATCTTGCCGACAGCGATTACCTTTTTGGCTTCTGCCAGCCTCTGCAGGTTGCGCCTCATCTCTCCAATCCATAGCGCCAGTTTGAAACCGAAGGAAATCGGTTCGGCGTGAATACCGTGGGTGCGCCCCATCATCACTGTATATTTATGTTTTATTGCCTTTCTGGCTAATACTGAAATGAGCTCTTTTGTATCCTGAGTTAGTAATTCAGTAGCCTCAATTAGCTGCAGGCTGAGGGCGGTATCAATGATATCAGAGGAGGTGAGACCGAGGTGGATAAAGCGCGATTCCTCCCCCAGACTCTCGGCTACTGAGTTGAGGAAGGCGGTCATATCGTGGTGAGTTTCCTTTAAGATCTCAGCCATGCGTTTCAAATTAAGCCGGGCGAGCTTTATCTTGGGCATGGCTTCGGCGGGAATAACGCCCAGTTTTACCCAGGCGTCACAGACTGCCATCTCCACCTCAAGCCACTTGGCAAACTTACTTTCGTCTGACCAGACCCTTTTCATTTCCGGTCGGGAGTAGCGCTCAATCATTTACTATCTCCTTGCAAACTGCTTCTATATGCGGCGTAAGCTTTCCCTATCTCTTCATGCTTTAGGCTCAGGATTTCGGCAGCAAGATAGGCGGCATTCTTCGCCCCGGCGGTGCCGACCGCTACCGTGGCTACTGGTATCCCGGCTGGCATCTGGACTATGGAGTAGAGGGCATCGGTACCCCCCAGTTCACTGGTCGCCAGCGGCACGCCAATGACGGGCAGGGTAGTCCAGCTTGCCAGAACCCCGGGCAGATGGGCGGCTGCCCCAGCCCCAGCGAGTATGACCTCAAC
>SOJS01000113.1 GCA_004376435.1 Dehalococcoidia bacterium | reverse complement strand
TGAGGGCTGAGGTGATAACCGTGCTCCCTGGTTTCTTGATACCGCGCATAATCATACACAGATGCTCCGCCTGGACAACTACAGCTACCCCGTCAGGGTTAATGCCGTCAACAATGGCATCAGCAATCTCGGTAGTCATCCTCTCCTGAATCTGGGGGCGGCGGGTAATGATTTCCACCACCCGGCCCAGCTTACTGGCGCCAACCACCCTTCCATCGTCATTAGGGATATAACCGATATGAGCCACGCCGTAGAATGGCAACAGGTGATGCTCGCACATAGAATAAAAGGGGATGTCTCTTAAGATTACCATCTCCCGATGCCCCTCCTCAAAGCCGACCGCCAGCTCCTCTCTGGGCTCCATATCAAGCCCAACAAAGAGCTCGCTGTACATCTCCGCCACCCGTTTCGGGGTATCCCGCAGGCCTTCCCGCTTTGGGTCCTCCCCGATAGCCTCAATTATAGAGGCGACCGCTGCCTTAATTCTTGCCTCGTCAATCACTCCAGTCCTCCTCTAACCTTGCCATAGATTTCACGGTCCAAGGTCTTGATAGCGCCTTTTAATGCCGTCAGGTAACGCTCCCTGCCCAGATAGAGGACAGGGTTAATTTTATCTAAATCCAGTGTCTCATCGGCAGTAAAGGCTTCCGGCAACCAGTGCACGGCGACAATCTGTCCCACCAACAACCTGTGGTCACCATAAGCCCGGTCATCAACTAACTGGCACTCATAGGCAGCATAGGCATCTTTCAGGATGGGCACAGCGGTTCTGATGGGGCTGTCCTTAAGGATATTAAACGCCTGAAACTTATCCACCTCACCACCCTTGCTACCACCGACAGCAGCCACCAGCTCTGCCTTCTCCGAGGGGAGAAAGTTAACCCCAAACTCCCGGCTTTTGGTAATAAGCTGGTAGGTAAACCGCTTTGGTGAGAGAGCCACCCCGTAAAGGGGCGGGCTAAAAGAAATTGGTGTATGCCAAGCAGCCGCCATGGCGTTTTCCCTGCCGCCGACATGGGCGGTAACAACAACCGTTACCGCCGGATAGTGGTGATAGAAGACGCCCGTGTCTTCACTGGTTATCTTGGTCATTTTTAAGCCTCCTTTAATTAGCCTTGTTATCCCCAGCCCAGAACCCTCTCCACAGCAACTAAATCAGGCGGAAGCTCAATAAAAGGCTGGGCATCCTTGAGGGCAGTATCAGTGTCCTTCAGTCCGCTGCCGGTGATAACACAGACCACCTTCTTCTGGGAGAAGTCCATCCCTTGGCTTGAGAGCTTGATTAAGCCGGCCGCAGAGGCGGCTGAGGCTGGCTCCCCGAAGACACCTCCGTTAGGTGCCCGCAGGTGGTAGGCAGCCAGAATTTCCTCATCACTGACCATATCAATAGTACCGCCGGACTCATCGCGGGCAGCAACCGCCTTCTGCCAGCTAGCCGGGTTACCTATCCTTATCGCCGAGGCGACAGTCTCCGGCTCATCAATAACACGGTTGCGAACAATAGGCGCTGCCCCCTCTGCCTGAAAGCCCATCATTTTGGGCCTGCTTTTTGCTCTGCCTGCCTGATGATAGTCAATAAAACCCTTCCAGTAGGCAGTGATATTGCCGGCATTACCCACCGGAATAAAGAGATA
>SOJS01000036.1 GCA_004376435.1 Dehalococcoidia bacterium | reverse complement strand
TAGAGCACGTTCTTGGTAAGAACGGGGTCACCAGTTCGAATCTGGTTGTGGGCTGTGGATAAAAGGGAGGGTTAAAAAAATGGCGAAAAAGAAATTTGAGCGAACCAAGCCCCATTGCAATGTGGGCACCATCGGCCATGTTGACCACGGCAAGACAACATTAACCTCGGCGATGACATTGGTGCTGTCAAAGATAAGTCCTACTGAGTTCCGTGCCTTTGAGAGCATTGACAATGCCCCCGAGGAGAAGGCAAGAGGACTGACTATTGCCATTGCCCATATTGAGTATGAGACCGAGAAACGGCATTATGCCCATATTGACTGCCCTGGCCATGCTGACTACATCAAGAACATGATAACTGGTGCCGCTCAGATGGATGGGACAATACTGGTGGTAAGCGCCCCTGATGGCCCTATGCCCCAGACAAGGGAGCATGTATTGCTGGCTCGTCAGGTGGAGGTTCCCTCTATAGTGGTTGCCTTAAATAAAGTGGATATGATGGAGGACGAGGAGCTTCTGGAGCTGGTGGAGATGGAGGTCAGGGAGCTGCTAAGCAAGTATAAATTCCCCGGCGATGAGATACCGGTGATAAGGCTAAGCGCCCTGAAAGCCCTTGAGTGTGGCTGTGGCAAGCGGGAATGTCAATGGTGCGGCCCAATCTGGAAGCTCATTGATGCTGTTGATAACTATATTCCGACCCCGGCAAGACCCAAAGACCAGCCCTTCCTGATGCCGGTAGAGGATGTTTTCAGCATTAAGGGGCGGGGCACGGTGCCGACAGGAAGGGTTGAACGGGGCGTAATTAAAGCCGGAGATGAGGTTGATATTGTCGGCTTACATCATGAGATTAAGAAGGTAGTGGTCACCAGCCTGGAGATGTTCCATAAGACCCTGGATGATGCTGAGCCGGGAGATGCTGTTGGCTGCCTGCTGCGGGGCCTTGAGCGGGAGGAGATAGAGCGGGGTCAGGTGCTGGCGGCACCTGGTTCTATCAAGCCGCATACCTATGCTGAGGCTGAGATCTATGTGCTGAGTAAGGAGGAGGGGGGCAGACACACGCCCTTCTTCAATGGCTATAAACCCCAGTTTTACATCAGAACAACCGATGTCACCGGCGCCATTGAGCTACCGGAGGGGGTGGAGATGGTTATGCCCGGTGATAATATAACCATGAAGATAAAGCTCATTTACCCTGTCGCCCTGGAGAAAGGTCTGCGTTTTGCTATTCGGGAAGGGGGTAAGACAGTAGGCGCCGGTACCTTTAGCCGCATTATAGAGTAGATTATGGCCAGAAAAACTGAAGCCAGAGTTATCATCCATCTTGCCTGTACCGAGTGCAAGGAGCAGACATATACCACTACCAAGAACAGAAGGAGTGACTCTCAGCGACTGGAGCTAAGAAAATATTGCCCCCGTTGTCGCCGCCATCAGCCCCACCGGGAGGTAAAATAGTGCCGGAAATCAAGGGGTAGGTAAGGTTTTTTCTGATGACGCATCACACGGCTACTACCAAGCGAATTGGTTCAAGGTTTAGGTTTGTCGGTGAGATTATTGCCGAGTTAAAGAAGGTGGTCTGGCTCACCAGGCGGGAGGCTATTTATCTGACGGTGCTGGTGTTGATTGTTGCCATTGCCACCGGAGTAGCACTGGGGGCAGTTGACTATGGCTTCACCAAACTGATTGATATATTCTTTCTGGGTGGCTAGGGCTTGACCTTCCCCAGATTTTAACTAACGGGCTTTCCAGAGAACTTTAGCTTAAGTGAGGACATTTGTGGCGGTAAAGCAGAAGCAATGGTATGTTGTTCATACCTACTCGGGGTATGAGGAACGGGTTAGGCGGAATTTAGAGCAACGCATCAAGTTTATGGATGCCGGCGAGGAAATCTCAAAGGTAGTTATACCTACTGAGGAGGAGATTGAGGTTAGGAACGGGCAGAGGCGGACAGTGAGCAAGAAAATATTGCCGGGCTATATTCTGGTTGAGATGGGGATGAGTGACCAGAGCTGGAATGTAGTGCGTAATACCCCTGGTGTTACCGGTTTTGTTGGCAGTGCCAATAAGCCAACCCCACTGGCGGAAGAGGAGATTGACCAGATTTTGAAACAGATGGCGGCAGAAACACCAAGGGTCAAGGCTGGCTTCCGCAAGGGGCAGAGCATTCGGGTAATTGATGGTCCTTTTATTGATTTTGTCGGCGTAGTGGACGAGATAAATTCAGAAAGGGGCAAGGCTAAAGTGCTCCTTTCCCTTTTCGGGCGGGAAACACCAGTGGAGCTTGACTTTTTGCAGATGGAGAAGCTCTAGTCAGGGGATAAAGTGGCTAAAAAGATTAAGGCAGTGATTAAACTCCAGATTGAGGCCGGCAAGGCAAACCCGGCGCCACCAGTGGGTCCGGCTCTGGGGCAGCACGGGATTAACATTATGGCTTTCTGTAAGGAGTATAATGAGCGCACTGCTGCCCAGGTGGGCTCAATTATTCCTGTGGAGATAACCGTTTTTGCTGATAGGTCATTTACCTTTATTACCAAAACGCCGCCGGCAGCTGATTTGCTGAGGAAGGCAGTGGGTGTGGAGAAAGGAACTGGCACTGCCGGTCACGAAAAGGTTGGCGTGCTATCTCGGGGCAAACTGCGTGAGATAGCCCAGCTTAAGGCAAAGGACCTCAATGCTAATAGCATTGAAGGGGCGGAGAAAATAATTAAAGGCACTGCCCGCAGTATGGGCATTGAGGTAGAGTAGGTAATGTCAAAACACGGTAAGAGCTATCAAGAGGCAGTTAAACTGGTGGACAGGACCAAGCTCTATCCGCCGCAGGAGGCTATTGGGCTGGCTAAGAAAGCCGCCTGTGCTCGATTTGATGAGACGGTTGAGCTCCACCTGCGGATGGGGGTTGACCCGCGCAATGCCTCTCAGCAGGTGCGTGGCGTAGCCCTTATGCCTCACGGGCTGGGCAAGAAGGTGAGGGTTCTTGCCTTTGCCCAGGGTGAGGTGGAAAGGATTGCCACCACCGCCGGAGCCGACTTTGCCGGTGGTGATGAGTTGATTAAAAAGATTGAGGCTGGCTGGTTGGATTTTGATGTTGCCATTGCCACCCCTGATATGGTGGGCAAGGTGTCCAAGCTGGGGAAGATTCTGGGTAAGAGAGGTCTGATGCCCAACCCGAAAGCGGGAACAGTGGCGGCGGCTGATGACCTGCCCCGGGTGATTGAAGAGGTGCGTAAAGGTCGGGTGGAGTTCAGACTGGACAGAACGGCTATCATTCATGTTTCTCTGGGCAAGGTTAGTTTTGAGGAGGATAAGCTGCTGGACAATCTGACGGCAGTGGTCGAGGCCGTGGTCAAGGCTAAACCCAGCGGGGTCAAGGGTCAGTATGTCAAGACTGCCTCCCTGACCACGACTATGGGACCGAGTGTCAAGCTTGACCTTGTGCCTACCCTGTCTTTAAGTTCCAGCTGATATGAGGTTTGGTGTTGTCCTGAGACAGCAGGTGCCGCTTTCGGCTTAAAAAATATGCCTGCCGAGGCAAACGGGCTTAAAACTGAAAAATTTCGGTTTAGGTAAGTCCTTGTGTCTCGGCACAAGGGTTTATTATTTTAACTGGCTTAAAGGGGGTGATAAAAATATCTCGAGAAAAGAAGGCGCACATTATTGATAAGTTAAGTGAGATTTTTGCTGGCTGCAGCATTGGTATTTTAGCTGACTATCGCGGGATATCAGCTCCGCAGATGACCAAGCTGCGCCGCCGTCTCCGGGAACAGGGTATTGAGTACCGGGTGGTTAAGAATACTCTGGCTCGGTTCGCCGCGGAAAGGGCAGGTAGAGAGGAGCTGACCGGTTTCTTTGAAGGTCCAGTAGCTATCACCTTTGGCTATGGTGGTATAACTGAGCCCGCCAGAGCTCTGGCTGACTACATCCGCGACTCAAAGGCAACCCTGGATATTAAGGGAGGTTTTTTAAGCGACAGGCTACTTACTGCGGAAATGGTGATGGTACTGGCGGCACTGCCATCAAGGGAAGTGCTACTTACCAAGGTGGTGACTGGGATGCAGTCCCCAATCACTGCCCTGGTTATTTGCCTTACTTCCCCGATGAGGGGCCTGGTGAATATTCTGCAGGCGAGAATTCAAAAACTGGAGGGAGAGAAAAATGTCGGCCAATGAAGTAGAAACCACTGAGGGCAAAAAGCAGTCGCCCCCAAAAAAGGCGGCTAAAGAGCCCAAGGAAACTAAAGCTGCCAAGAAGGAGGCTCCGACCAAGGCGGAGAAGAAGCCAGCCATGGTTGAGGGGCTGATGGACACTATCAAGAATATGACGGTGCTCGAGCTGGCAGAGTTGGTAAAAGCCATGGAGGCTGAATTTGGCGTTAGCGCGGCGGCACCTGTGGTAGCCGCTGCCGCCCCTGCCGAGGCTGGAGCCGCTGCCCCAGCCGCAGCTGAGGAGAAGACCGAGTTCAGCATCATCCTTAAGAGCATCGGCGAAAATAAAATTAGTGTCATTAAGGCAGTGCGGGAGAAGACTACTCTGGGCTTAAAGGAAGCCAAGGACTTGGTGGAAAGCGCTCCGACGACAGTCAAGGAAGGGGTTAACAAGGAGGAGGCGGCGGCAATAAAGCAGAAGCTGGAGGAAGCCGGCGCCACTGTTGAGATTAAATAAGACCTGCTTGAAAATAACATTAAAAAGGCATATTATTTATCACCTAAAGAGCACTTTTAATGGGAGAAGGTGGTATGCCGCAGCATTTTGTCTTAATGGGGATGGGTGGTCTGTTCATTATCCTTGGCATCGCCGCCATTATCTGGGGTAAGCGGGAGGAGAAGGACTACTATAATGCTATATCTGACCGCTCTGATGTCAGGGAGTTTTTGGAGCATGAACCAGAAACCCCTGAGCCGGGGGCGTTAAAGATAGGCGGCTGGATAGCCATTGCCCTTGGTCTGCTTATGCTGGCTATAGGTGGTGCTTTCTGGTTCTGGGGATGAGATTTTTTAGTCTTGCCGGGGGGTGGGGTTCGGCGGCTGGTCGATAGAGATTAAGCCTTTCTGGACAGCAATTACCACTGCTTGAGTACGGGCGTTGGCATTCAGCTTGAGCATAATTGAGGCGACATGGTTCTTGATGGTCTGCTCGCTAATATTAAGCTTAACCGCAATCTGCTTGTTGCTGTAGCCCTGAGCGACATAGCTGAGTATTTCTGTCTCTCTGGCGGTGAGAGGTGCTATTAGGGTTTCAACCTCTGGCTTGGTGGAGAGTTCTTGAAACTGGTGCAGTATTTTGCCGGCTACTTCAGGTCGGCTAGTCAGGTCTTCCCGTATCGGGTGCTCACCCTTAGCCACGCGCCTTATTGTATTGGCCAGATAGTCACCGCTAATTTCCTTGCTCAGATAGGCGGCAATCTGGGTCTCAAGTGCCTTCAGGAGCTGGTCATCATTGGGGCTTGAGGTAAGCACAATGACACCAACGCTAGGCAGGCGTTGTTTTAGCCGCTGCACTAAACCCAGTCCGCTGTCAGACGGGGCATCAATATCCACAATCACCACATCAGGCGGCATAATCTCAATAATCACCTCTTTTTCAGTGACTTTAGCCTGACCGATAATCTGGATATCCTCGATACCAGATAGCCAGCGTAATATGCCTTCCTGAAACAGGGGTTGCTGGCTGAAGGTGCAGACCTTTATCTTCTGCTTACTCTGCTCGCTCATTGTTTTAGTTTAGCACATAAAGGGGCTGGCTTCAACAATTTACCCTTGCCTATACCATCCGCCGCGGTCGATACTGGATAGCCTCCGCCAGGTGGTTGGCTTTAATTATATCACCATTTTCCAGGTCGGCAATGGTGCGGGCTATCTTGAGGATGCGGTGGAAGGCGCGGGCGGAGAGGTAGAGCTGTTTCATGGCTGCCT
>SOJS01000095.1 GCA_004376435.1 Dehalococcoidia bacterium | reverse complement strand
CACCAAAGTCCACCGGGCGCGCTACTGGCTCCCAGGTAGCCTGCTGGTGGCGCAGATTCTCAACGACAACATCAACATCAACCTCATTAAATTTTACCGCTTCTGGTTTCAACCGAATAGAATGGTAGTCGCCAAGCTTAACTGATGGCTTCATCGGCACTGTTGCCTTAAAGACCACTGGGTCAGTCTGGGTAACTTCAATATGCGGCTGAGCCAAGGGGTCAATCTTCTGCTCCTTGATTGCCTGCTCATAAGTCTTGGGGATAAGGTGGCTTAATGCATCCTGAAGAAGGCTTTCCCGGCCGATAGTGCGTTCCAGTACCGACCGTGGCGCCTTTCCCTTACGGAAGCCAGGGATATTTGTTTTCTTAACCAGACGGTAATAGGACTCCCCCAGAGCCGCCTCCACATCAGCCGGGTCCATCTCAACAGTCAAAAAAGCCTGGCTGTTTTCTGTCTTCTCTCTGGTTACCTTCAATCTTCCTCCCGCAGGAGCAGGTGTAACTCACTAAGCTGCTCTTCTGTCACCGGTGAAGGGGCATCAAAGGTTAAATCAACGGCATTCTGATTCTTGGGAAAGGCAATCACCTCCCTGATTGTCTCCTCCCCCGCCAGCAGCATGGCAATGCGGTCAACACCCAGGGCGATACCACCATGGGGAGGAGCACCATAGTCAAAAGCCTCAAGCAGATGACCAAAGCGCGCCTCAATCTCCCCATCACTATAGCCCAATAGTCGAAAAACCTTCCTTTGAAGCTCGGCGGTGTGAATCCTGATACTGCCACCGCCTATCTCATAGCCGTTGCCGACAAAGTCATAATGTCGGCCACGCACCTTCTGTGGGGCGCTATCCAGCAGGGGGATATCCTCATCACGGGGGGCGGTAAAGGGGTGGTGCTCGGATGCCCACCGCCCCGCCCCTTCATCCCTTCTCAGCAGGGGAAAGCCCTCAATGAAGGCAAAGGCAAACATATTGGGGTCAGCCAGCTTAAGCCGACGAGCCATCTCCTGACGCAGTCCCGCCAGCGCCACATCAACCACCTCTGGTTTAGCGGCAATAATAAGCAGCAGGTCGCCTGCCTTGGCTCCAAAACGCTCTGCCATCTCCTTAATCTGTTCTAGGGTGAGAAACTTGACCGCCACCGACTTTACCATTCCTATCGTCAGACTATCTAAACTTGCCGCCGAGGTGCCCAGGGCTATTGTTGTTAAACCCTTAGCCCCTAACCCCTGCACCAGCCGGTTTAGCTCATCAAGCTGGCGGCGGCTATAGTCGGCACCACCAGGGACACATATCCCCTTCACCCTGCCCCCTTCCGAGATAACGGAGCGGAAAATAGAAAAGCTAGACTGGGCGGCGATATCTGACAGGTCTCTTATCTCCAGTCCGAAGCGCAAATCAGGCTTATCCGTGCCGTAGCGTGCCATCGCCTCATTATAGCTCAGGCGGGGGAAGGGCTTTATCAGGCGCATCTCAGGCTTAAGCGCCGCCACCATAGCCGTAAAGAGTTCCTCAATCAGCTTGAGGATGTCCTCCTCATCAATGAAGCTCATCTCAAGGTCAAGCTGGGTGAATTCAGGCTGGCGGTCAGCGCGTGTGTCCTCATCACGAAAGCACCTGGCTATCTGAAAATACTTCTCCACGCCGGCGACCATCAGTAGCTGTTTTAGCTGCTGGGGGGACTGGGGCAGAGCGTAGAACTTGCCCGGCTGAAGGCGGCTCGGCACTAGGTAATCGCGAGCCCCCTCAGGAGTGCTCTTAATCAGGATGGGCGTCTCCACCTCAATAAACCCCTTATCATTTATAAAATCACGGATGAACTTCACCACCTGGTGGCGAAGGAGCAGATTTTCCCTCATCCGCGCCCGTCTCAGGTCAAGGTAGCGATAGCGGAGACGGAGGTTCTCATCAATCTCAATGTCTTCATTGATATAAAAGGGCGGCGTCTTTGACGGGTTAAGTATGGCGGTATCATAGGCAATAACCTCAATCTCGCCAGTAGCCATCTTGGGGTTCTCCGTTCCCCGTGGGCGGCGGGCAACCTCACCGCTAACCCTGACCACATACTCACTGCGCATCTCGCTGGCAGTCTGGTGGCAGCTCTTTGATATTTCAGGGTTAAATACTACCTGGACTACGCCCTCTCTGTCTCGCAGGTCAATGAATATCAAGTCACCGTGGTCACGGCGCCGGTCTACCCAGCCAGCCAGAGTTACCTTGGCGCCAACATGCTTTTTGTTCAGCTCACCGCAGCTATGACTTTTGAGCAAAATCGTCTCCTAACCGGGAAGTTTCAGACACGTTATGGCTGATTATAGCTTATATGAGGGTGGGCTTCAACCGATGCCGGCTGTCTAGATTGACAGGGGCAAGGTTTAATACTATCATCTTGATATCGGAGGCAGACATGGCAAAAACCATCAAGGAGATAAATGAGAAGATAAAAGAGGGCAAGGCAGTAGTCGTTACTGCTGAAGAGATAATAGACCTGGTTAAGGAGAAGGGTGTCAAAAAGGCTGCCCAGGAGGTAGATGTGGTTACCACCGGCACCTTCGGTCCCATGTGCTCCTCGGCTGCCTACATTAATATCGGTCACAGTAAGCCACGAATAAAGCTCGGCGGCGGTCGCGCCTACCTTAATGATGTTCCGGCTTATACCGGCCTGGCGGCGGTGGACATACTCATTGGCGCCAACGCCCTACCTGACGATGACCCCAGAAACAGAATCTACCCCGGTGAATTCAACTACGGCGGTGGACATGTCATTGAAGGGCTTGTCGCCGGCAAGGACATCAGGCTGGTAGCCACTGCCTACGGCACTGATTGCTACCCCAGAAAGAAGCTGGAGACCTGGATTAACATTAAAGGCCTTAATGAGGCAGTTTTATTTAACCCGAGAAACGCCTACCAGAACTATAATGTCGCCGTAAATTTGTCGGATAAAACAATCTATACCTACATGGGGGTATTAAAACCCGAGCTGGGCAATGCCAACTACTGCAGTGCCGGTCAGCTATCCCCGCTGCTCAACGACCCCTACTACAAGACGATAGGCATTGGCACTAAAATATTCCTTGGCGGCGGCATCGGCTTTGTTGCCTGGCAGGGGACGCAGCATGACCCGACTGTACTCCGCTCCGAGAAGGGGGTGCCGCGGAGGGGAGGGGGCACCCTGGCAGTAATCGGCGACTTAAAACAGATGGCGCCAAGGTGGCTGGTGGGAGCGAGCATGCTCGGCTACGGCTGCACCCTGACCGTGGGCATTGGCGTTCCCATTCCGATACTCTCTGAAGAAATCCTGAAGTACGCCACGGTAACTGATGATGAAATATTAGCCGCTGTTATTGATTATGCCAACGCCTACCCCAATATGAAGCCAGACATCATAACAGAGGTCAGCTACGCCCAGCTCAAGAGCGGGCGGATAGTGGTCCGGGGCAACGAGGTGCCTACAGCTTCCCTTTCCAGCTACCCGCGGGCAGTGGAGATTGCCAAAATTTTAAAGGAGTGGATAGCAAGCGGAAAATTCCAGCTCACTGAGCCAGTGGCGCCCCTTCCCGGCGTTGAATCAGGGGTAACCTTCAAACCGCTCAAGGAACGCCCCATAGAAGACTAGCCCTTAAAGAGAGGTGATAGCCATGACTGTTGCCAAAAGAATAGTGCTCCACTTTCCCCGCCGCTTGGTTGACCGACCGATAATATGCCGACTAATCAAGGACTACAACCTTGAGTTCAACATCCTGAAGGCGGTGGTTACCCCGCAGGAGGAAGGGGTCATGGTTATGGAGCTCAGCGGGGAGCAGGATAACTACGATAAAGGTATTGAATTTTTAACCGGTAACGGGGTCAGAATTCAGGCTCTTGGTCAGGATGTTATCCGCAATGAAGAAAGGTGCACCCACTGCGGTGCCTGTTTAACCATCTGCCCGACACTTGCCTTTGAGGTTGACCCGACCACAAGGAAAGTCAACTTTAATGAAGAAAGATGCGTCGCCTGCGGGCTGTGTATTAAGGCCTGCCCGCCGCGAGCCATGGAGGTGCATTTCTAGGCATATGTATCAGCCGAGAAGCTACCGACATTGGATTAAAAGCCAGGATTTAGTCCCCTTCAATGTCGTTGTCCAGGAGACAGATTTATACATTCGTGCCTCTGCCGACCTGAGCCGGGAAGCCCGCCAGCTGGTATTAAAGTATCGTCGTCTTTTAGAGGATTATATTGAGCACCACCCCGCCTTTCTCACTTCCCTGGAGCCGCTTGCCGTCCCTGAAGATGCGCCGCCCATTGTCCGCGATATGGCTAAAGCAGCTAGCCAGGTTGGTGTTGGTCCTATGGCGGCGGTGGCGGGAGCCATGGCTGAATTTGTTGGTAATGAGCTATCCGCCCTCTCACCAGAGATAATCATAGAAAACGGGGGTGATATCTTCCTGAAGACAAGACGGAAAAGGATGGTCAGCATTTATGCCGGCAAATCACCGTTAAGTGGCAGGATTGGTCTGGAAATCAGCGGTAAGGAGACACCGCTGGGCATCTGCACCTCCTCAGGAACGGTGGGGCATTCATTAAGTTATGGCCAGGCTGATGGCATTGTCGTGCTGGCTAAATCAGCCTCCCTGGCTGATGCCGCCGCCACTGCTATCGGCAACGGCATTACCCAGCCCGGCGATATTCCCCAACAGCTTGAGCAGGTGAAAGGCGTTACCGGCTTAAAGGGGGTAATTATTATTAAAGACAGCCAAATGGGGGTATGGGGGGATATAAAGCTCAGTCAAATGGCTACCTAAAATAGAGAGTCAGAAACAGCGAGGGCAGAAATGGTAAAAAGACAATTAATGTTCACCTTTCCCGGCGCGCTGGTTACCGAGCCAATTATCTACAACCTCGGTCAGCAGTTCAACATTGTCACCAATATTCTGCGGGCTGATGTCACCGAGGACAGGGGCTGGGTGGTATTGGAACTTGAGGGCGAAGACAAGGAGATTGAAGACGGCATTAGCTGGGTGACCTCTAAAGGGGTGCGCATTGAAGAGGTCAGTGATAATATGAGCGGGGTTTAATCAAACCCCTGCTGGTGGCGGCGTGATTTTAACCATCTCCTCTTCTGCTCAAGTCTTACCGGCTCATCTGTCGGTCTGTAACTAGCCAGGAAATCATTCTTAAAAGAGCTAAAGCTGCCCGCCAGGATGGCATCTCTTATTTTCCCCATCAGAGTGTGAATGAAGCTCAGATTATGGATAGTCGCCAGCCGGTAGCCCAGCAGTTCATCACAGTTAAAAAGGTGGTGCAGGTAAGCCGCCGAGAAGGTGCGGCAGGTATAGCAGTCACAGCCAGAGACAAGGGGCTGGTCTACCTGGCGAAAGAGGGCGTTTCTAATATTATGCCTGCCCTGGTGGCTAAAAAAAGCTCCGTTGCGGGCAACACGAGTGGGCAGGGCGCTGTCAAAGATATCAATTCCCCTGGCCACCGCCTCAAGCAAATCCTCAGGAGAGCCTACCCCCATAAGATAGCGGGGCTTATCCTCCGGCAGTAAAGATACCGTCTCCTCCACCATAGCCAGGGTCACCCTTTTCGGCTCTCCCAGACTCAAGCCGCCGATAGCATAACCATCAAATCCCAGCGAGGTAAGATATTTCGCCGACTGGTGGCGAAGCTCAGAGAAAAGACCGCCCTGGACAATGGCATAAAGCGCCTGAGTATTACGCTTGTGGGTCTGCCGACACCTCTCCGCCCAGCGATGGGTTCTCTCCATTGCCGCCTGCGCCTTCTCCCGGCTGGCATCATGGGCCGGGCATTCATCCAGAACCATAATAATATCGGCGCCAAGGGCTTGCTGAAACTGGATAATCAGCTCAGGGGTGATAAAATGCTGGCTGCCATCAATATGGGAGCGGAATAAAACCCCTTCGTCACTGACCTGGCGCAGGGCGGCTAGGCTGAATATTTGATAGCCGCCGCTATCGGTAAGAATGGATCCTTCCCAGCCCATAAATCTACCCAAGCCCCCCGCCTTCTTAATGACATCAATGCCCGGCCTGAGGTAGAGATGGTAGGTGTTAGCCAGCAGCATGGGCACGCCAATATCCTTAAGCTCATCAGGGGTCAGCGTCTTCACCGTCGCCTGACTGCCCACCGGCAAAAATAGCGGGGTGGGGACAGCGCCGTGC
>SOJS01000064.1 GCA_004376435.1 Dehalococcoidia bacterium | reverse complement strand
ACCTAACATAAGAAACCCTTTCACTTTTACCACACTGTGTGCAAGGAACCTCATTTGTCTATCCACATAGTATAATACCTGAGGTAAAAGAACCAATAGCCAATGACCAGGACTTAACTTGTCTTGCTCCAAGGCGTAGAAGCTTTCAGCTAAATCATATGTGTTAGGTGGCCTAGTAGACAAATGCAAAGCTGGCAGAAGAGGATCCCCTATGTTCAATCCATTTCGAATTGAACAAACCATCTGAAAGTTCAGCCTTCTGTAGTTACTGCGAGAGGGAACTATTAACCTTGCACAGATATGGGAAAGACGCTTCAGGGTTGCTGTGAGATCTAACTAACCAAGCTAAACCGAGGCTGAAATTTTGCTAATAATTTGCTAATAGACTAAATAAAACTCAATGTTACCAGATGGTTTTCTACGCTCAATACAGGTTTTGGGCAAGTAACGCCAAAGTACTATTTTGTATCTAAAACTACCATTTGGGACACCTAGTAGCAAATTTCGAGAGCGGCACCATAAGCCACTCGGACACCTCTCCCCACCCCATTATAACAGAGGTCTTTTGTCGGCGGTAGTTTGAAGGCTTTACGAGTTTGCCCTCGGTATAGTATGCTTTTAGCAGTTAATCTCCACAGGAGCTTTAATCTTTGGTTTGGCTTGAGTTTCTAATCTGTGTGGCTATCATCCTATTTGCCGGGACTAAGCTTGCCCGCTACGGTGATGCCATTGCCGAGAAGACCGGTCTGGGGCGAATATGGATAGGGCTGGTGCTTGTTGCTGCCATTACCACTATGCCCGAGCTGGTGACCGGGGTGAGCTCGGCGGCTTTGGTTAAGCTGCCTGACCTAGCTCTGGGCACTCTCCTCGGCAGCTGTTTGTTCAACCTGACCATTCTGGCTTTGCTTGACATCCTCCACCGCCCCAGCCCCGTTTTGAGCCAAGCCAGCCCAAGGCACATTGCCTCGGCGGGTATGGGCATATTGCTTATTGCCATCGCCGCCGGCACTATTCTTGCCGGGGAGAGGTTTTCCGGACTATCTCTGGGCTGGGTGGGTATCTCCAGCATTATTATCCTCGTCGTCTATCTGGTGGGGGCAAGGCAGCTATTCCTCTTTGAGCAAAGAAACCAGCCACCGCCTGCTCCACACCGCTATGATGGGCTTCCAGCCGGGACGGTCTATTTTAGGTTTGCCCTGGCATCAGCGGCTATTATTGGTGCCGGAATATGGCTGTCATTTGTCGGCGATGAGATTGCGACCACTACTGGCTGGAATGCCAGCTTTGTCGGCAGCCTCTTTTTAGCCATTACCACCTCCCTGCCCGAGCTGGTGGTGGCTCTTGCCGCCCTCCGCCTTGGTGCTATTGATATGGCGGTTGCCAACATACTGGGGGCTAATATACTTGATATTGTTATTATTGTCCTGGCTGACCTTGCCTATACCCAGGGACCTATTCTGGCGGCGGTATCCAGAGTTCACTTCATCACGGCGGCAGTGGCTATGGTGATGAGCCTGCTGGTTATCTTGGGACTCCGCTTTCAGCTAAGGCGCAAGACCTTTTTTGTTATTAGCTGGTATGGTGTTATCTTAATCGGGCTCTATATTTTTGGTGCCTATGCCCTGTTTACCGCCGGCATTGGTCTGGGGTAAATACTCCCCTTTCACAGGGGGAGATTTTTTGCTATAATACCGTAGCCCATAGCTTTTTATGCTTCCTGATTTGAGGGAATAGTGATATTAAGCCAAATCCTTGCCATTGCCATCTTTGCCGTTATGTTTATTGCTATCGTAGGTGGCAAGGTACATCGCTTTATCCCCGCCCTTATTGGCGCCGCCCTGACTATAATAGTCGTCTTCCTGGTTGTCTTAAAGAGCCCGGCGGAAGTTTTAAGCGTTTTGAATTTTGCCCAGCTCGGTCAGTTCCGGTTCTGGGTGCCGGGACAGGAGCACATAGAGTCCTACGGGGTAAACTGGCAGACCATTGTCTTTATCGGCGGCATGATGGTCATGGTGGAGGGGCTGGGTGAGGTCGGCTTTTTCCGCTGGATATGCCTGCTGACGGCTAAGCTGGTCAATTATCGGGTTGTTCCCATCCTGATTGCCTTTATGCTTCTTTCCGGCTTTCTGGCGATGTTCATTGATAGCATCACCGTCATGCTGTTTATGGCTTCGGTCACCATTGAGCTGGCTAGGTTGCTTAAATTTGACCCGGTGCCGGTAATAATTGCCGAGATTTTTGCCGCTAACACCGGCGGCGCCGCCACTATGTGCGGTGACCCGCCCAACATAATCATCGGCACCGCCTTTGGTTATACCTTTACTGACTTTGCTGTTAACACCGGTCCTATTGCCTGGGTGGGGATGATTTTAGCCCTGGGCTTTTTCTACTTTGCCTTCCGTAAAACCCTTACCTCCTCTCATAAAGGAGCCGATACTCCTATTAACCATTATCCTGAGCCGTCAGAGGCGATTATTAACCCTCACCTGTTTCGGATAAACACGGCTATCTTTATTCTGGTGGTGGTCCTGCTGGTTACTCATGCCCAGACGGGGATATCGGTGGCTTTAATTGGCGTTATTGCCGCCTTCCTTACCCTGCTGGCTGCTGCCAGAATGGCGCCCCACATCATAAAAAGGGTGGACTGGCGCACCCTGCTTTTCTTCATGGGTCTTTTTATTACTGTTGGCGGGCTGGAGGGGACAGGGGTGCTGAGGATGCTGGCTGAGTATATCGGTACTGTATCAGGGGGGAACCTGTTGCTGTTGATACCCATTATCCTGTGGGTCTCTGCCTTTGCCTCGGCGATAGTGGACAATATTCCCTTTGCCGCCACTATGGTGCCGGTGATTGCTAGCCTGTCGCGGACATATGGCTTAAGCCTGCCAACATTAAGCTGGACACTGGCTCTGGGCACGGACATCGGTGGCAATGCCACCCCGATTGGCGCCTCAGCCAATGTGGTCGGGACAGCCATTGCCGAGAAAGAAGGCTATCCTATTGGCTGGGGGAGATTCATTAAATATGCGCTGCCGGCGATGATTATTGTGGTTGCTATGTGCCATCTATTGCTGATTGTAAGGTATGCCTAAGAGGGTGTTTTATGGTTTCATTACTGGCTATGTTGTATTATAATTATATAAGGGCCCCTGTAGCTCAGTTGGATAGAGCACCAGCCCCCGGAGCTGGGCGCGAGCGTTCGAGTCGCTCCAGGGGCGTTTTTATGATGAAGAGGAGACCGGAGTGACTGCTGATAATCAGCTTGTTGAAATTAGATGGCATGGGCGAGGTGGTCAGGGGGCGGTTACCTCAGCCGAGCTTTTGGCGAAGGCGGCGATAGGCGAGGGTAAATTCGCCCAGGCATTTCCCAGCTTTGGTCCGGAGCGGAGGGGGGCGCCGGTATTAGCCTTTGTCCGCATCAGCGGTAAGCAGATTAAGGTAAGAGCCGGCATTACTGAACCCGATGTCGTGGTTGTGCTTGACCCTAATTTGCTGCGTATTGTGGATGTTACCTCTGGCCTTAAGGATGATGGGGTAGTGGTGATTAACACTGCCAGGTCAGCCAGGGAAATTAAGTCTGAATTTGACATAAAACAGCGGCTGGCGACCATTGATGCTACCAGAATTGCCCGGGAGTTACTGGGGGTTCCCATTACCAATACCACTATGGTGGGCGCTATGATAAAGGCTACCGAGGTGGTTAAACTGGAGTCCGTGGTTGAGCCGCTGAAGAGGCGGTTTGGTCGGCTAGCCGAGAGAAACATTAACGCCATGAAAAGAGCTTATGAGGAGACAGTAATAAGTGACTAAGCCCGAGGGTGAGCTAACCTGGAGAGACATAGAGATTGGCTCCATAGTAACTGAGCCAGGAAACGCCCGCCAGTATAAAACTGGCGACTGGCGGTCACAGAAGCCGACCTATGATTTTAATAGGTGTATCAAGTGTGCCATCTGCCAGATATTCTGCCCCGAGGGGTGTGTTAACCAGAATGATGACGGCTACTTTGAGGCTGACCTTTACTACTGCAAGGGGTGCGGTATCTGCGCTAAAGAGTGCCCGACCGGGGTGATAACCATGGTTGAGGAGAAGGAATAATGGCTAACAGGGTAGGCATGGAGGTATCGGTTGCCATTGGCGAGGTGGTCAAGCTAGCCAATGCCGATGTTATTGCCGCTTACCCCATTACCCCGCAGACACACATTGTTGAGCACCTGGCGGAGCTGGTGGCTAACGGTGAGCTGGATGCCGAGTTTATTCCGGTTGAATCTGAGCACTCGGCAATGAGCGCCTGTCTTGGCTCAGCCGCCGCCGGCGCCAGAACCTTTACCGCTACCGCCGGTCAAGGGCTGGAGCTGATGCATGAGGTGCTTTATATTGCCTCATCAATGCGTCTGCCGATAGTGATGACGGTGGCTAACCGGGCGCTATCGGCCCCCTTAAGCGTCTGGGGTGACCACTCCGATGCTATGGCAGTTAGGGATACCGGCTGGATTCAGATGTTTACCGAGAATGGGCAGGAGGTTATTGACAACATCCTCTGTGCCTTCCGTATTGCTGAGGATAAGAAGGTTTTACTGCCGGTGATGGTTCATCTGGATGGCTTTCACGTGTCCCATATGATTGAGCCGATGCTCTTACCCGAGCTGGCTGAGGTTGACCGCTTTCTACCGCCCAACCAGTACCCCCTCCCCCTAAACCCGACCAAACCGGTGACCATGGGTGACTTTGCGCCGCCGGTTATCTATTCTGAGGCAAAGTGGGCGCAGGAAGTAAGCCTGAGGGGGGCGAGAGAGGTGATTGACCGCTGCTGGCAGGAGTTTGGCGATAGCTTCGGGCGGCATTACTCTGCCGTGGAAGGCTACCATAATGATGCCAAAGTGCTCCTGCTCACTATGGGCAGCTTCAGTGAGACGGCGATGACGGCTATTGACAGGATGAGAGATGAGGGTGGGGATGTCGGGCTGGTAAAGCTTCGCCTGTGGCGCCCCTTCCCCTTTGCCGAAATCCGTAAGGCGGTCAAGGGTGCCGAGGTTCTTATTGTGCTTGATAGAGCCCTTTCCTTTGGTGGGCTGGGACCAGTTCTCTCCGAGATTAGGGCAGCCTTATACCAGATGGAGAAGAGACCAAAGGTAGTCGGCTTTGTCGGTGGTCTCGGCGGCAGGGATATTTCTGTTGCCGGCTTTGAAGAGATAGTCAAGCGTGGTATTGAAATAGCGCACCAAGGAAGCCCCCAGGAATTTGAGACTTTTGGAATAAGAGAGTAATGGATAAGCAGACGGTTTACATCCCCCGGTTGATAAGCAGGAAGGAGAGATTTGCCCCCGGGCATCGGGCTTGTATTGGTTGTGGTGAGGCGCTGGCGGTGAGGCTTGCCTGCAAGGCGCTGGGGGATAATGTCATAATTGCCAATGCCACCGGCTGTATGGAAATTGTTTCCTCCCAGCTACCCTATACCTCGTGGAGTGTCCCTTGGATTCATACCCTTTTTGAGAATGCGGCTGCCGTTGCCTCCGGTATAGAATCTGCCCTGAAGGTGATGAAGAGAAAAGGGAGGCAACTGCCCGAGGTTAGTGTTGTTGCCATGGCTGGTGATGGCGGCACCTCTGATATCGGGCTTCAGGCACTATCTGGAGCCATGGAGAGAGGGCATAATTTCATTTACATTTGCTTTGACAATGAAGCCTATATGAATACCGGAATTCAGAGGTCTTCAGCTACCCCCTATGGCGCCTCAACGACTACCTCACCGGCGGGCAGGGTGAGCATCGGTCAAGTTACCTGGAAGAAGAATATGCCGGCCATTGCCGCTGCCCATGATATACCTTATGTGGCGACTGCCTGCCCCAGCTACCCGCTTGATTTGATGGCTAAGGTGGAAAAGGGAGCGGCGACTGAAGGTCCGGCTTATATTCATATCTTGTCGGTTTGTCCCACTGGCTGGCGGTGCCCCACTGAGCTTACTATCAGGATAGGTCGCCTGGCGGTGGAGACGGGGATGTTCCCCCTCTATGAGATAGAAAACGGCAGATATAAGCTGAGCCTTGACCTAGACCAGCTGAGACCGGTTACTGACTATTTGAAGCTGCAGGGAAGGTTCCGCCACCTAGCTGAGGACAAAATAAACGAAATCCAGAAGCGGGTGCGTGAAGAATATGGCAAGCTCAAAGAGAAGGCG
>SOJS01000053.1 GCA_004376435.1 Dehalococcoidia bacterium | reverse complement strand
AAATTAAAGAAGAGGGGCTTCGCCCCTCTTGGACCCCCTTAGTCAGAGGTTCAAACCCTCTCGCCCCAATTTAAGTGTGCTTGGTATGCTTAGTTACTTGTACCACTATAACCTGGCGCTGTTCATCATCTATACTATATGAAATCCTGTATTGTCCTGCTCTTACCAGCCAGAGATTGCCCTCAGCTAATCTCTTACTCCCCTTTGGTCTAGGCTCTTGCCCCAGAAGTAAGATAGCTTTGTTTACGATCTCGTGATTACGCCCGGCGATTTTATCCAATTGATCCCGAGCGACTTCTCTCAAAATGACTTGATAACTCGCTTGCAACTTTTGGAGTATGTTTTCAACTAAGTGTAGAACTTGCTCAGCATCTTGCTTTGTAACTTGTCTCTCAGGGGACGGATGAGCAGCACTATTTCTTAGTCTTCGAATTTCAATCAGTTCCTCAACTGAAATCACCCCTTCCAACTTCTCTCTAACAGTTCCAAGAAGTCTTCCAAATCCAACGCCTTCGGGAAGGTCTAAATTGTTCCTTAATGCTAATTCCAACGATGCCATACTATACAATACCGATTCACCAAATGTTCCTTTTTCATATAAGCTTCTAGCCTCAGGCACTAAACTGTCGATTTCCACTTTACTAGACCTACGTCCTAACACACTACGCGCGTAAACTCTAGCAAGCAAAGGGAGTCGTTTCTCACCTACAATTACTTCGGTCGTAAACAATGCTAGAGACGCCAGAACAAGGACTATCAAAACTATTAGTGAAAGTAATAGTAATTGTCCGAAATCCCCAAGAACTCTGCTGGCAGTGAGAAAAGGTGAACCCAAATATAGGTTAATAGTACGAGACATAAAAATAATAAACAAAATACTCATCGTTAGAGACATTAAACCTGTAAAAAATAGCAGAAGCCCGTCTCCAAATACAAATAATTTGAATAGCCTCTGCTCTTTAACAGGATCAGGCACATCAGCTTCAAGTAATGCTGTCCTCTTTTCTTTATATATTGATAGTGAACGTGGAAAGGAGAAGATAAAAACTGCTAAAGAAATAGCAGCGAGTGTAGCACTAGGGCTTAATAAATCACCTACTTCAAACATACTTATTCATCCCTCTACCTTCCTCTTCGCCTCCTCCCACAGGGTGTTCTGCTCATCAAAGGACAGCTCCCCAAGGTTTACCCCGCGCTGGCGGCAGAGTTCTTCCATACAGGCAAAGCGGCGATAGAAGCGCCGGTTTGCCTCCCTGAGCGCCGCCTCCGAATCCACCCCCAGCCGCCGACCGATATTTGCCAGGGTAAAGAGCAAGTCGCCAAACTCCCTCGCCTTCTCCTGCTGGCTAGCCGCCCTCTTAAACTCGCTGACCTCCTCAGCCAGCTTATCAATAACGCCGTCAACATCCTCCCAGTCAAAGCCAAGCTGCGCCACCCGCCGCTGAACCGCCTGGCTATAGCCCAGGGCAGGCATCTCTTTGGGCACGCTACTTAGTATTGAGGTATCTGCCGCCCTCTCCCCCCGCTTCAATGCCTCCCAGTTATGCAACACCTCTTCGGCATCTTTCACCTTGACCGAGCCGAAGACATGGGGGTGGCGGTGAATGAGCTTGGCGTTAATCCCCCTGATTACATCCGCCAGCTCAAACTGGCCGTCCTCAGCGGCAATCTGAGCATGGAGAATGACCTGCATCAGCAGGTCGCCCAGTTCTTCACAGAGCCTGTCCCATTCCTCCTCATCGAGCGTCTCCAGAACCTCATAGCACTCCTCAAGCAGGTTCTCCCGCAGTGAGGAATGGGTCTGCTCTCTATCCCAGGGGCAACCACCAGGGGCTCTCAGTCGGGCGACAATATCCACCAGGGTATCAAACTGGCTCAGTTTCGGCGGCAAAGACAAGGCAGCCTCCTTGAACTTATCACACCGATTATACAGGCTGGTCTAACATCAGGCAACATAAAAAGTAAATAGAGCAACATCTTCACTCACTACCCGGAGGCAAACTAGTTATGATTTCAACATAAGCTCAAGCTTAACTCAACTTGAGCATGGCGCTGAGGAACTGGCGCTGACCCCGCAAAAACTCCGCCGCCGACATCACCCGCTTCCCCTCCAGCTGCACCTTCAATATCCCTAAAATTCCATCCCCGGTGCCGACGCCAAATGCCGCCCCCGACTTCCCCCCAGCAGGCAGGGCGACCACCCGCCCCGGCGGGGGACTTTCTTCCCCAAGCACAGGCACTGCCTCAATAACCTTAAGCCGCTTTCCCTGCCAGACAAGGTAACAGCCTGGCCAGGGTTGGAAGGCGCGTATTCGTCGCCAGATTTCTATCGCCGGCAGATGCCAGTCAATCTCCCCTTCTTCTTTGGCGACCAGACCGCAGTAGGTAGCCTCAGCTTCTTTCTGGGGCTGGGGAGTAAGCTCTCCTCCTGCCAGGCGGATTAAAACCTCCTGAAGCATGCCGGCGGCTACTAAGGACAGCTTGGCGGTAAGCGAGCCGGTGGTATCCCAATCTGAAACGGGAATCTGGGCTTGAGCCAGTACCGGACCGGTGTCCAGACCCCTATCCATCTTCATAATGCTCACCCCGCTAAACTCATCACCAGCCAGAATAGCCGCCGCCACCGGTGAGGCGCCCCTAAATCTGGGTAGCAGGGAGGGGTGAATATTAACACAGCCAAATTTGGGAAGGTCTAAAACCGGCGGCGGTAGCAGCTGGCCAAAGGCAGCCACCACGATAACTTCAGGCTTAAAGCTAGCCAGTTTTGCCACCGCTTCCGCCTTCTTCAAGCTAGGCGGCTGCACTAGCGGCAGCTTTAAATTCAGGGCGGCTCTCTTCAGGGGAGGCGGGGCTAGAGAACGCCCCCTGCCGGCTGGTTTATCCGGCTGAGTATAGACAGCCACTACCTGAAATTGATTAAGAACAAGGTGCTCCAGCGGGGAAATGGCAAACTCAGAGGTGCCCATAAAAACAATACGCAATTTAAGCCTCCTGACATTAGATTCTAGCATTAAAAAATTTTTCTAACAAATAGCCACTTTATAGCTAAAAGTTTGATATTGGGCTAAAACATAAGATTGATAGAGAAGGCAAGGGTGTTGAGGGATTAAAAATGCCCACCAACTCACCTCAAAAACCTTGCCATCAAAAAAGGGTGCTGTTATTCTTTTCATCAGCGCCAATTTTTAAGCTGCTTCCCCCAAGCCCCTATCAAGTCCGCTGGAAATCCTCAAACCACCCCCCAAAAGGGTGCTTTGATATAAACTTAATAAAGTTAAGGATTAAATCTTCTCAAAAAGGGGGATTCGTGGAAGCCAGGTCAGCACAAGAGATCTGGGAGGCTGCTCTGGGTGCGCTGCAGCTTGAGGTCAGCAAGCCAAATTACAAGACCTGGCTGAACAAAACGGTCGGCTTAGGTTTGCGGGGTAGCCAGTTTGTGGTTGGCGTACCTAATGCCTTTGCCGCCGAATATCTAGATAAGAACCAGCGCTCAATGATTGAAAAAACGCTGATTGCCATTACCGGCCGCAACCTCAATGCCCTTTTCCAGGTAAATAGCCGCAACTCAGCCACCGAGGACGAAACTTTTACCCCCCGACAGACAACCACCTCCAGGCTCAACCCCAAATACACCTTCTCTTCCTTCATTGAGGGCAGGACCAACCGCCTGGCTTATGCCGCCGCTCTTGAGGTTGCCCAAAACCCAGGGCGGAGCCATAATCCTCTCTTTATCTATGGCGGGGTGGGGCTAGGTAAGACGCATCTACTGCATGCCATCGGGCATGTGGCACAAGCCAACCACCTTCAGGTGCTCTATGCTAGCGCCGAGCGCTTTACCAACGAATTTATCACGGCTATTCGGGAGAGAAAAACTGAGGAATTCCGCACTAAGTACCGCAGTGTTGATATGCTGCTTATTGATGACATCCACTTCCTCGGCGGTAAGGAGCAGACCGAGGAAAGCTTTTTCTATACCTTTGATGAGCTCCATAATGCCAATCGCCAGATTGCTATTACCAGCAACCGCCACCCCAAATCCATCCCCCAACTGCAGGACCGGTTACGCTCCCGCTTCCAGTGGGGGCTAATTGCTGATATTAAACCACCAGATTTTGAAACGCGTCTGGCTATTTTGCAGGCTAAAGCCAAACAGAAGAGCGTAACCATCTCTTTAGATGTGCTGGAGTTTATTGCTCGCTGGGCTCAGCAGAATATAAGGGAACTGGAGGGCTCGCTGAACCGGGTTATTGCCTACGCTAATCTGGTTAGAGCCCTGCCTACTGTAGAGATAGCCGCTCAAGCCCTTGAGGACATCGCCGGCAAGCAACCGGGAACAACCACTCCCGAGCTAGTAATAGAAGCCGTGGCTAACAGCTTCCAGCTAACCACCATCGAGCTGAAGAGCCAGAAAAGAGATAGGCAAACTGCTCTCGCCCGGCAGGTAGTGATGTATCTTATCCGCCAAGAAACCGATTACTCGCTGGCTCAGATTGGGCAGGCGCTCGGCGGCAAAATACCAGCCACAGTCAGCCACGCTTGCGAAAAGATTGCCAGTGAGATAAATAGTAGCCCCTATTTGCAACGTAAAATTTCAAGAATCCAGCAGAAGATACACGCCGAGCCAAAGAGCGGGTGTTAACGCTAAGCTACCACTATTATATAATATCTCCTTTAAGACCGGCCCGATTTAAAAAGTTTTTCATAACTTGTTCATAACTTGAGGCTTAGCCTTTAATAAGCCCCAAGTTTTTTAATAACCTCAAAGCGCGCCGAGCCTGTTTTCGCTTTCAGTTCTAGCTGCCGGAGTAGCCTTTAGCCATGAGTGGTATTATAATTATAAAGATCATATTAAATATATCTATATAACAGTTTTATAATTATAATAGTTTTAATAGAAATAGGGATGTTAGATCAAGCTGAGATAGTAGTCAAGGCGGGGAGCGGTGGTGATGGCATAGTAAGCTTCCGCCGGGAGAAGTTTGTTCCCTTTGGTGGTCCTGATGGTGGCGATGGTGGCGATGGTGGGGATGTGGTAGTTAAAGCTGACCCAGCCATTACCAACCTGCGTGCCTTCAGGCAGAAGAGGCTCTTTAAGGCTGGTAATGGTGGGGATGGTCGGGGTAAACGCCAGCACGGCAAAAAGGGGGAGAGCCTGATATTATCAGTGCCGGTGGGGACAGCTATCTCCAGCAAGACACAGATAGGCGGTGATGACCTGCTGGTTGATTTAGAAAAGCCGGGGCAGCAGATGGTGGTGGCTAAGGGGGGAAAGGGGGGGCTGGGCAATACCCACTTTGCCTCCGCCTCTAACCAAGCTCCCCAGATTGCTCAGAAGGGGGAGGTGGGGGAGGAGAACTCCATTATCCTGGACTTAAGGCTTATTGCCGATGTCGGCATTATCGGCTATCCTAATGTGGGCAAGTCAACTCTGCTGGCGGCGGCTTCGGCTGCCAAACCAAAGATAGCCAGTTACCCCTTTACTACCCGTGAGCCTATCTTGGGCGTGGCTGAGGTGGGGCGGCAGAGCTTTGTTCTGGCGGAGATTCCGGGACTTATTGATGGCGCTCATCTCGGGCAGGGGCTGGGGCACGACTTTCTGCGCCATATTGTGCGCACCAAGATACTTGTCCACTTAATAGACGGTAGCTCGGCATCGCCGGTAGAGGATATGATAAAGGTAAATGCCGAGCTGAGCCTTTTTGATTCGGCTCTGGGGCAAAAGCCACAGCTGGTGGCGGTAAATAAGATTGATTTGCCCTTAGTGCAGGCAAAGTTGGGTGAGATAAAGGACGCCTTTGGCAGCGCTGGCGTTAATGCCCTTTTCCTTTCCGCCTCCAGTGGAGAGGGTGTTTCTGAGCTGCTGGCGGCAGCATCAGAGTTGCTGGACAAGGTTGCCGCTGAGAAAAAAGAGGTTGGCCGGAGGGTGCCGAGGAAGATTTTCCGCCCCCAGCCGCGGGGGGCTGGTGTCAGTGTCTATAAGGAGGGAGAGCTCTTTGTGGTGGTGGCATCGGGGCTGGAGCGCATAATGGCCAGGATGGAGATAACCAGCCCCCAGGTGCGCCAGCACCTGAAAGG
The DNA here is from genome assembly GCA_004376435.1 of Dehalococcoidia bacterium. Lineage (GTDB taxonomy): Bacteria > Chloroflexota > Dehalococcoidia > Dehalococcoidales > JAUVZE01 > SOJS01. Next base: position 16,526 of record SOJS01000053.1, on the reverse strand, counting down.
GCAGCTGGCTAGGCTGGGGGTGAGCAAAGCCTTAAAGAAGGCAGGCATTAAGCCGGGTGACAGAGTTCGCTGTGGAGATTTAGAATGGGAGTGGTAGGATAATGAATATCGGTGTCCTGGGGGGAACATTTGACCCTGTTCATACTGGCCACCTCGTTATTGCCGTGGCCACCAAAATCCAGCTTGATTTAGATGAGATTCTTTTTGTCCCCACCGGTCAGCCGTGGCTAAAGGCGAATAACTATATCTCACCTGCCGAACACCGTCTCCACATGGTGCGCCTGGCTATTGCCGCTAAGCCTTACTTCAAGCTGTCAACTACGGAGATAGAGCGACCTGGTCCTTCCTATACTGTGGACACCATCACCGAGCTTAAAGGCAAGCTTGGTGCTCAAGATGAGCTATTTTTCATTCTGGGCTGGGATAACTTAGTTCAGCTTCCCCAGTGGCATCAGCCATCCCAGCTGGTAAAGATATGCCGCCTGGTGGCAATTCCCAGGGTTGGCTATCCCGTTCCTGACCTTGACTTTCTGGAAGCGGCTATCCCTGGTCTATCTGAAAACACTATCCTGCTGAACACACCGCAGATAGATATTAGCGCCTCACAAATAAGAGACCGGGTGAGACAGGGGCTATCCATTAAAGACCTCGTCCCTGAGGCGGTGGAGGACTATATCAAGCGGCACAAGCTTTATCTTGCCCATAATCGAGGCTAGATATCCAAATTCTTGACGCTTCGGGCGTGGGCCTGGATGAAGGCTTTGCGCGGCGGGACTTCATTACCCATCAGGGTGCTGAAGATGTGGTCCGCCTTGGCGGTGTCGTCTATGCTTACCGTAAGCAGGGTGCGGGTGGCTGGGTTCATCGTCGTTTCCCACAGCTGCTCGGCACTCATCTCCCCCAGACCCTTATAGCGCTGAACCTCTACCTTCTTTGCCTCCTTTAGCTTGGCGAGCGCCTCTTCCCTTTCTGGCTCCGAGTAGACCCACTGCTGGTGTTTGTGCGTTTTAATGCGGTAGAGGGGTGGCTGGGCGATAAAGAGGTGGCCGTTGTTAATCAGCTCGACCATATGGCGGAAGAAGAAGGTAAGGAGCAGGGTGCGGATGTGAGCGCCATCAACATCGGCGTCCGTCATCAGGATAACCCGATGATAGCGCAGCTTTGATAGGTCAAATTCTTCGCCTATGCCTGCTCCCAGGGCGGTAATGATGGCGCGGATTTCTTCATGAGACAGCATCTTATCTGACGGCGCCTTCTCCACATTGAGGATTTTGCCCCTAAGCGGCAGGATTGCCTGGAAGCGGCGGTTGCGCCCCTCCTTGGCGGAGCCGCCAGCCGAGGGACCCTCAACCAGATATAGTTCACAGAAGGCTGGCTCCTTCTCTGAGCAATCAGCCAGCTTGCCGGGGAGTGTGCCCGTCTCCAGGGAGCTCTTTTTGATAATTAAATCACGAGCCTTTCTAGCCGCTTCCCTGGCTTTGGCTGAAGTGATACACTTTTCGATGATTTTCCGGGCGTCATCGGGGTGCTCCTCAAGGTAGAGGGATAGCCCCTCGCCAACAACACCCTCCACCAGGCTTTTGACCTCAATGTTGCCCAGCTTGGCTTTAGTCTGTCCCTCAAACTGGGGTTCTGCCAGCTTGACGCTGATAATAGCCGTTAGCCCCTCCCTGACATCATCACCTACTAGATTGGGCTCATCGTCCTTGAGGAATTTGTTTTTGTGGGCATAGTCGTTAAGGGCGCGGGTGAGCGCTGAGCGGAAGCCGGTAAGATGGCTGCCCCCGTCCACGGTGTTAACACAGTTGGCAAAGCTGAAGGTGGACTCAGCAAAGCCGTCATTATACTGAAGCGCCGCCTCAACAATGGTGCTGTCTGCTGTTTTAGAGATATAGATAGGCTGGTGGTGGCGGACGGGGCGGTTTCGGTTGAGATGGCGGACAAAGCCAGTAATGCCCCCCTCAAAGTAGAAGGTTAGCTCAGCGTCCCTCCCCTCATCCCGCAGGCATATTTCCAGTCCCTTGTTTAAGTAGGCCATCTCCCGCAGGCGCTCACTTAAGTGTTTAAAATCATAGCCCACCTTATCAAAGATATTCTCATCAGCGTGGAAGGTGATGGTGGTGCCAGTATCAGAGGCTGGGCCAACCTCGGTTATCTCTCCCTGGGGAATGCCCCGCTGGTATTCCTGCTGGTATACCTTGCCGTCGCGCCTGATATAAATCCTGAGCCAGGAGGAGAGGGCATTGACTACCGAGGCACCGACCCCGTGTAGCCCACCCGATACCTGGTAGGTTTTGCCGCCAAACTTGGCTCCAGCATGGAGGGTGGTCATTACTGTTTCCAAGGCTGAGATGCCGGTTGTCGGGTGAATCTCTACCGGAATGCCGCGACCATTGTCCTCAACCCTGACGGCGCCATCCTCAAGAAGGTTGATCAGAACACGGTCACAGCAGCCAGCCATGGCTTCATCAATGCAGTTGTAGACAATTTCATAAACCAGATGGTGCAGCCCGTGCTGGTCAGTACTGCCGATATACATGCCTGGTCGGCGGCGTACTGCCTCCCGTCCCCCCAGGACCTGGATGTCCTTGGCAGTATAATCGTTATTTGTTGGCGAGGCAGACTTATCCCGTGCCATAACTGGTCTTTACTCCTTGGTTAGTAATGAGTATGAGCCAAGAAAGCGGGCTGTTTTAGCGCGGACAGCAAAGCGGCTTCTAGCTATAATAAACAAGACTGATTGGTTACCAGCACTTTCTAGCTGTGACGATGCACTCATTTATAAATATTATAGCACAATTTAGCTATAAATTGAAGCTGGGGGAGGCTGGCTATTTTAGCTCCCTTTCCAGCTGGGGGAGAGGAACAGTTTTCTGCTGGGAGGTGGTCATATCGCGCACTATTGCCGTGCCGGATTTTACCTCGTCCTCGCCGATGATAACCGCCTTGGTAAAGCCGAGGCTGTTTGCCTGCCGGAGCTGGCTTTTGAGGCTCTTGCCAGCGGGGGCGATAACGGCGGCAATACCCGCCTTACGTAGGCTGGCAGCGAGCTTTACCGCATCTTCCGTGGCGGCATCGCCGAGGTGGGCGATGAAAAGCTGCGGTCGGGGCAGGGGCGGGATGGGAGCGCTCTCTTTCTTCAGGTTGAGGACTATCCGCTCCAGCCCGGCACCAAAGCCGATAGCTGGTGTCGGCTTACCCCCCAGTTCTTCAATAAGGTCATCATAGCGCCCACCGCCGCCAAGGGCACTCTGGGCGGTTGCTTTCTCCGGCTGGATTTCAAATACTGTCCTCGTGTAGTAGTCCAATCCCCGCACCAGACGGTGGTTTAAGGTGAAAGGAATTTTAAGCAGCTTTAGGTATCTCTTCAGTTGACTGAAGTGCTTCTCACACTCGGAACAGAGATAGTCGGTGCTTCTGGGGGCGGAGTCAGCTATCGGCTGGCATTGGCGCTTTTTACAATCAAGCAGGCGGAGCGGGTTTCTCTTCAGTCTGGTTTTACAGTCCGAGCACAGGTTTTTACTAGAGCGGGCATAGTGCTCTTTTAGGGCGGCTAAATACTGCCGTCGGCACTTTTTGCAGCCGATACTATTTAGCTGGAGGGAGAGGTGGCGCAGGCTGAGCGAGGTAAAGAAGCGCCAGGCCATATCAATGACCTCGGCATCAAGGGTGGGGTCGCCATCACCGATAGCCTCATAGCCAAACTGGTGGTGCTGGCGGTATCTGCCTGACTGTGGTCTTTCGTATCTAAAAATAGCCGCCAGATAGTATAGCCTCACCGGCTGGGGCAGGTTATGCAGACCGTGTTCTAAATAGGCGCGGCAAACCGGTGCTGTCCCCTCTGGTCTTAAGGTCAGGCTGTTGCCGCCTCTGTCCTTAAAGGTATACATCTGTTTGTCAACGATGTCGGTTTCCTTACCGACACTGCGGCTGAAAAGCTGGCTGTCCTCAAAGACGGGGGCGTCAATACGCTCATAGCCATAGAGCTGGCAGATATTAACCACCTTCTGCTCAATATAGCGCCAGTAAGCCTGCTCCTTTGGTAGAATATCAAAGGTGCCGCGCGGTGCCTGATACAAACTGATTTTCTCCACTTTTTGGTTTAGAATACAGTATTAGCCCTAGATTTGTAAAGGGAGATTTAAGCCCTTTTTCCCATCCGCCCACCCCTTTAGTGTTATTTTACACGAGTAGCCTGATTGGTCTATACTTAAAATATAATCCGACTGGGGCTAATGTAATGACCTTCAATCAGCTTAAAGAAAAGGCTCAAGGGTATCTGCCGCCAGAGAAACTAGCCATAGTTGAGGATGCCTATAATTTCGCTCTCAAGGCACACCAGGGACAGGTGCGTAAGTCAGGCGAGCCTTATATTGAGCACCCTCTCCAGACGGCAATAATCCTGGCTGAGCTTCAGCTTGATGCTAGCTCCCTGGCGGCGGCGTTGCTACATGATGTTCCCGAAAACAGCGGCATACCTGTTTCCCAGATTGAAGCCAAATTTGGACCAGAGATAGGCCGGCTGGTTGATGGCACCACCAAGCTAGGCAAAGCTTCCTGGCGGGCTTCGGGCAAGACTGTGGTGGTTAGACAGCAGGCGGAGAACTTAAGGAAGATGCTGGTGGCAATGGCCGAAGACCTGCGCGTGGTCTTTATCAAGCTGGCGGACAGGGTGCACAATATGCAGACCCTGAAGGCTCTGTCACCAGAAAGACGGCGTAGTATTGCTCAGGAGACTCAAGAGATATATGCTCCATTAGCCCATCGGCTGGGAATATGGGAGCTGAAGTGGCAGCTGGAGGATTTATCCTTCCGCTATCTGGAGCCAAGGATGTATCGGCAGGTGACTAAGCTGGTGGCTGCCCGACGCACCCAGCGGGAGAGCTTCATTACTCAGGTGATTGAGATATTAGACAAGGAGTTTAACAAGGTTGGTCTCAGGGCGGAAATATCAGGCAGACCAAAGCACTTCTACAGTATTTACCAGAAGATGAAGCGCTATTCTGCCCAGGGCAAGCAATTTGATGATATATACGACCTGTTCGCCCTGCGCATATTGGTCGGCAGCGTGCCTGATTGTTATAGTGCCGTCGGCATTATCCACAGCTTGTGGCGCCCGCTACCTGAGGCGCTGGACGACTTTATTGCCAACCCCAAGCCCAACGGCTATCAGGCGCTGCATACTGCCGTCATGTGTCTGGGGACAACTCCTCTTGAGGTTCAGATTCGCACCCAGGATATGCATCATATTGCTGAGTATGGGGTAGCCGCTCACTGGCGCTATAAGGAGGGGGAGAAGAGGGATGACCACTTTGAGGACAGGATAGCCTGGCTACGCCAGCTCATTGAGTGGCATCGGGAGTTCAGCGGGGCGGAGGAGTTCTTGGAATCGGTTAAAACCGATATCTTCATTGACCAGGTTTTTGTTTATACCCCTAAGGGGGAGATAAAGGATTTGCCCAAAGGTGCCACTCCCCTTGATTTTGCCTATCGGGTGCATACTGAGCTGGGACACCGCTGTATCGGAGCCAAGGTAAATGGTAAGCTGGTGCCGCTTAATTATCAGCTCAAAAATGGTGATGTCGTTGACATTGTCTCGGCTAAGAGAGCTAAGGGACCGAGCCGAGACTGGCTGAATCCCCACCTGGGTTCTATCAGGACCTCTCACGCTAGGGAGAAGATACGGCAGTGGTTTAAGCGGCAGGAGAGGGCGGAGAATATTGAGCGGGGTCGGGAGCTTCTGGAAAAGGAGCTGAGGCGTCTCGGGGTAAGGCTCGGTAGTCGGGAAGAGCTGGCTAAGATGTTCAAGTATGATAGCCTTGATGATTTCCTGGCGGCTATTGGCTATGGCGGCATCACTAACCATCAGATTGCCGTAAAGCTAGCCGCCCAGCAGGAGCCGCCCAAGGGAGCGGCTGAGGTTACCCCAGCCAAGCCACCGCTATCGACGGTTAAGGTGCTGGGGGTCAGGGATCTGCTGACCCATTTAGCCCCGTGCTGCCGCCCGGTGCCGGGTGATAGGATTGTTGGCTATGTTACCCGTAGCCGGGGGGTGGCAATCCACCGTCAGGATTGTTACAATGTGGTTCACCGGGATGAGCCGGAGAGGTTGATTGCCGTGGAGTGGCGGCGGACTGATTCGCTCTATCCGGTTAGTATTCAGGTTGAAGCCTGGGACAGGGTGGGTCTTATGCGTGATATCACTACCGTTATCGCTGAGGAAGGGGTTAATATTACTGCTGTCAGCTCTACTCATACTGATGCTGATACCCTTTCTGAATATTTCGTCCTGGAGACGGAAGGTTTAGCCCAGCTAAGCCGGCTCTTGATGAGGATTGAGGGAGTCAAGGGGGTGATAAGTGCTACCCGCGTTGGCGATGGGGCAGCTAACCCGCCAGCCTGATTTGGTCTAAAGCAGTATTAGGAGGTAAGTATTGCCAGGAAGTAAATCATCTCAAAAGCAGGCGCGTGTCGCCAAAAGAAAGGCGTTGCGTAATAAGTCTATTAGTAGCCTGTGCAAGACGAACATAACCAAGGCGGAGAGGCTTATCTTCTCCGGCGAGCTTGAGTCAGCCAAGGGAGCAGTAGCAACTGCTGTCAGCGCTTTAGATAAGGCGGCGGAGAAGGGGATTATCTACCCCAATAATGCCGGTCGGCGTAAATCGCGCTTATTAAAGAAGCTGAACGAGGCATTGGCATCATCTGCGGCGAAACCTGAGCCAAAGAAGAAAGCCAGTTGATTTAGCACCGGCTATTGACAAACAGACCTATTTGCGCTACAGTTTTATTATAGCACATATGTTCGTGCTGGTGGTGAGCAGGAATGATACTCTCATCTAAACAGCAGCAGATTCTTGATTTCATTCATCGTTTTTTATCCCGTAGGCACTACCCGCCCACTATCAGGGAGATAGTAAGCGGCTGTGGCATTAGCTCTACCTCGGTGGTGGGTTACAACCTGAAAATACTGGAAAGTGAGGGTTATATCCGCCGCCGTCCCGATGTTTCGCGTGGTATTGAGTTACTCACCTCTCACCCCGGGCATCGGCTGGTGGTGCCTGTTATCGGTCAGATAGCAGCTGGGGAACCGATACCGGTGCCCACCCCTGATATCTGGGATGTTGCCGCCTCTGCGGAGACCCTGGAGATTACCGAGGATTTGACCCGGGGTAGGGGCGGGGTTTATGCTCTGCGGGTTAAGGGTTTGTCAATGGTAGATGCCCTGATTAACGATGGCGATATTGTCCTGATGCAGTCGGTCAATGTTGTCGAGAATGGGGAGATGGCAGCAGTATGGCTGAAGGCGGAGAAAGAGGTAACACTGAAGAGATTTTATGCCGAGGACAGGCGCGTTCGCCTTCAGCCGGCAAACCGCCAGATGAAGGCGATATATGTTGCGCCGGAAAATGTTGAGATTCAGGGCCGGGTGATTGCCGTCATCAGGCAGCTGGGGTAGCTAAATTTGCCCGATTTGATTTTTCTTTTTGATAGGAATAAATTATAGCTGTCTGGTCTGCCATCGGAATTAGGGGCAAGTATACTATGATTTTAGCTCAATTTCAGAGTGTCGGCCGTGACCTTTTTACCCGCGGGCTTGTTTCTGCTAGTAGTGGCAATCTGAGCATCCGCCTTGGAGAGCGGATAATCATTACCCGCCGCGGCAGTAAGCTGGGCTGTCTTGGGGAGCATGATTTAATTGAGACCGGGCTAAGCAAGAATGACCGCCATACGCCGCTAGCCTCAGTAGAATTAGCCGTCCACCGTGCTATCTATCAGGCAACCCCTGCTCTGGCTATTGTTCATACCCACCCGCCTCATGCTGTTGCCCTGTCGCTGACTGAGACCGAGATTGTGCCCAATGATACTGAAGGTCTTACCGTAATGCCCCGTGTCCCGGTGGTTGGCTGGGGTATGAAGGTAACCCCCGGCGGTCTGGCGGATATAATTGGGCAGGCATTAAAGAAGTCAAGGATTGTTATGGTTCACGGGCACGGTAGCTTTGCTATCGGGCAGCTACTTGAGGAAGCCCATAGCTGCACTACGATACTGGAGGAGAGCTGCCGGGTCATTTGCCTGCTGAAGTCGCTAAAGCCAACCCCAGCCAAAAAATAGCCTACGTCTTCCCTTTCTTATTCCTTTGCCAGTTATCAAAGACAAAATCCTTTGTTGTCTTTGATTTAGCCATTGCCGCTCTGGCGGTGGGCAGGAATCTAACGGCTATTATAAGACCGAGGACAATGGCAAAGACAGTGCCTATCCCGGAATGCATACCAAACCAGATAATAAGGGGTAGGGTACCAAGACCAATCCCCATAGACAGGGCAACATTACGGGTGATGATGAAGAGGACAAGAATTATGCCGAAAAGGATTGCCAGCCCCAGCCCGTAGCCATAAAATGGCAGCAAGACAAACAGGGCGCCGAAGGTAGGTCCCATCCCCTTGCCGCCGCTAAATTTAAGAAAGAGCATCCAGTTGTGGCCGATAACGGCAAAAAGCCCGGCCAGCAGCACAAAGAGCGGCGGCACCTGTAATGCCCAGATGGCGATAGCCACTGCTGCCGCCCCCTTGCCGACATCAGTCAGACCGGCGGCCAGTGCTGGCCAAGGTCCCACCTCGCGGAAGACATTTAAGCCGCCAACATTGCCGCCACCAAGCTTGCGGATGTCCTTCCCCTTGACAAGGCGGGTGGCAATATAGGCTGATGGAATGGAGCCAAGTAGATAACCAATGAGAGCAACTATTATTCCGGTAACGATTTCATTGACTATCATTTACCCTCCATATCAGCTTTATTTTTTATAGACGGCAGTGCACCAGCTTTGGTATTTTTGATGGTTGCCTTTTATTACCTCGGCATAGATTTTCTTTAGCTTGGCGGTTATCTTGCCGGCTTTGCCGTCCCCTATCTGGTAGTGGTCTATTTCGGCGACCGGGGTTATATGGGCGGCGGTGCCGGTAAGGAAGCACTCTTGGGCAGTGTAGAGTTCACTGCGGTCAATTGGTCTTTCTATTGTTTCTACCCCCAGCTCGTTTTGCGCCAGTTTGATTACTGTATCGCGGGTAATGCCGATAAGGATGCTATTGTAGCTGGCGGGGGTAACCAGTTTGCCATCTATCACCAGGAAGATATTCTCGCCGCTGCCTTCGGAGATATGACCATCGGGAGCAAGCATAATTGCCTCATCAAAACCTTTAGCCATGGCTTCTGTTTTGGCGAAGGCATTATTGATATAAAGGCCGGTAATCTTGGCTTGTGGTGGAATTACATTAGCCTCGGGGCGCCGCCACGAGGAGATAGTGCAGCGGCATTTATCTGTGTCCAGATACCGCCCCCAAGGGGTGGCAAAGACCAGAAAATCATCCTCCAGGTCATGGAGGCGGACACCCAGCGCCTGGGAGCTTTTATAGGCTAGCGGGCGGATATAGATATCTTCCTTAAAGGCGCACTTTCTAACCAGTTCAATTGTTATCTGGCAGAGCTCATCAGCCGTGTAGGGCAGGTTAATCCGGAGCAGGCAGCAGCCACGGAGCAGACGCTGGTAGTGCTCTTTAAGACGAAACAGGTAGACCTGCTGCTTAAGGCTGTTCCAGTTGCCTCTTATTCCCTCAAAAATGGCGGTGCCGTAGTGCAGAGCATGGGTCATAACCCCTATCTTAGCTTCCTCCAAAGGAACAAACTGCTTGTGCAAAAAGGCGTATGATGGCATTTAAAAAACCCCCTTACTAGATGGCGCTCATTATAGCCCATTACTATCCTGAAAGACAAGATGTTACTTTAAGAGCTGAGACTGGCGCCACAATGGGAGCAGAATTTGCTGCCGGGCATGTTAGCTTTAGAGCAGGACGGGCAGGTTACCCCTGTATTCAGAGAGCTGTCACCAAAATAAAGCTTAACATGAGGCCACGGGATTTCTATCCCCTCCTCATCAAAGGCCTTCTTAATCCTCTTCCTCAGCTCACCCATCACATCCCACTGTTTGATTGGCTGGGTCTCGCCTAGCACCTTTATCTCAATGGCTGAATCGCCAAACTTATCCACCCTGAGCACCTGAGGCGCTTTTATTATCAGGGGGGCAAAGGCTTCATCCTCAGCCAGCTCTTGGCCTACCCTGTTTATAACCGCTATCACCTTGTCCAGGTCCTCGCCATAGGCTACCGGTATGTTGATATTAACCCGTGACCAGTTTCTGGTGAAGTTGCTGGCGACGCTGATTTCGCCATTGGGTATGATGTGAACAATGCCGTCCAGGTCGCGGAGAATTGTCCTTCTCAGGTTGACCTCTTCCACCAGTCCGGCAATGCCGGCAACCCGCACCACATCACCCTTGCTGTAGTAATCATCAAGGACGATGAACAGCCCGGTGAGGAAGTCCTTGATTATGCTTTGGGCGCCGAAGCCGACAGCGATGCCGACCACCCCGGCTCCAGCCAGCAGTGGCGTAATATCCAGCCCTATCTCGGAGAGAATCATAAAGATAGCGACGATGACTACGACGACACCAATCATAGAGATAAGGAATCGGCTCAGGGTGTGAGACCTCTTTTGTACATCCTTGACACGCCGCCCTTTACCTCTTGACGTCACCAGCCTGGCAACCAGCTTTGGCATTACCACCTTGGCCATCTTGTAGGTCATGTAGGCTAGCAGGATGATAACCAGAATAAGAACGCCGTGCTCCAGAAACCAGCCGCCTACTGCCTCCAGAGCCGGATTGATATCCACACCATAGCTTGGGATGATAACTGTGGTCACGACAAGGGCGGTGACCACGACGCCGAGGGTGAGGATGACCCAGGTTGCTATCCTCTGGGCGCTTTTCAACTGCTTCTGCCACTCCTTGGGGATTATCTTTTCTATAGCCTTTAGGGCCCAGCGCCTTAAAAGGAAGAAGAGGGCTAGCCCCAAAGCCAGAGCAATGATTAGCCATACCCCGTTAGCCGTAAACCATTCCCACATACCAGCTACCTTCTTAAAAAGATTGGCTATATTATATCATAATAGGGCTATTTTTTTGTCCTCTTTAAGTAAACCCCAGCCACCCCGCCAATGACTACTGCTCCGACCACAGCTGCCAGAACGCAGAGCAGGGTCGCCTCATACCAGAAGGCTTGCGGGAAGAGCATTATCAAGTAGTCTTTGGTCGGGTCAAGCCGCCAGAGTTCATTGCTGAAGCTGATGAGGTGGAACTGCCAGAATAGGCGGTCAAAGCCAAGCAGCGTGCCCAGCCCCAGCGCCAGCATCAGGAAAAGGGTAAGGCTACTCCCGCCGACTGCCCCCCACGCCAGCCGCCGCCTCTGGTGCCGGAGGAGGCTGATGGCGCTGAAGATAAGGGCGTAAACAAGCGTTCCCAGTAAAAGCCAGTAGTTAAGCCAAAAAAGCCCTTTGACATCCCTGAGGTGGGCTACCTCCTGCTGGTAAAAGAGCTCAAATACCTCGTCCTCCCTGACCACGGTCAGGCTGATATACTCCTCACCGGAGTTAAAGTAGCTGATTAACCCCACCGCCGCCATCTCCAGCTCACTTTCAGTCAGGCCGGTGGTCTGGCTGACATTATTTTTCTCAAAGCCGTATTTATAGAGCCACAGGCTGTTTACCGCCCCGCCGATACTGGCTGTCAGCAGCAGTATTGGCAGGCAGAGCATAAAAAGCCACTTGGCTATGGTGCTAAGAATACTCAATTTTGCCCCCTTGCCATCTCCCCGATTTTACACTGTTAGGCTTAAAAAGAACAGCACTCTCTACCTCATCCCCTTTATCCCCCTCTCCTTCAAAGGAGAGGGGGAAGTAGAAGAAGAGGGGCGTGCCGCCCCTTAAACGCCCTTACGTTTAATTTGGCAAGGTTTGACATTCGTAGATAGCTGGACATAGACTGTGGATTGGAGGGAATCGTTAAGAGCTTTTTACCGGCAAAAGGGGTGAAAATGGGCAAAAGTACTGATACTCATGGGAACAAAGAAAGTAAACTTAACATGACCGATGAAGTCTACGAGCGACTGGCCGACCAACTGAATGCGTTGCCCAATAGCTTTCCACGGACGCAGTCTGGTGTCGAGATCCGCCTGCTGAAGAAGATCGCCCGGCCTGAAGAGGCCTGGCTGGCTGGCAAGCTTGGCAGGAAGATGGAATCAGCGGAGGAGATTAGCGCCAGAGTGGGGCTTCCAGTGGAGGAAGTTACCGAAAGACTCCGGGTGATATCTCGCCGCGGGTTGCTCGAAGTGGCGGATAGAGGGGGAGTTCGCCACTACCGACTGGCCCCCTTTGTAGTGGGAATCTATGAGGAGCAGTTTCACACAATAGACCACGAGCTTGCCCATCTCTTTGAGCAGTATATGATGCTTCAGGGAACAGCGCAGGGAATCCTGGGAACACATCCGCCCCTGCATCGTGTCATCCCTGCCCGGAAGGCAGTGAAGTCAGAGTGGATTCTTCCTTACGATGATGTGCGTGCCTTGCTGCTGCAGGCCGAATCCTACTCAGTGCGCGACTGCATCTGTCGAGTTGAGCAGAACCTTCTCGGCAGCCGGAGCTGTAACTTCCCGCTCAGGAACTGCCTTGTCTTCAGCGGGGCGGAGCTCCCTGCGGGACAGGATAGCGTCTCACAGGAGGAAGCGCTAGCCATCCTCGATGAGGCGGAGGCAATTGGCCTCGTCCACACCGTCAGTAATAATGTCAAAGATGCCTTCTATATTTGCAACTGCTGTGGGTGCTGTTGTGAAATCCTGCGGGGTGTCACTCAGCGGGGCATTGAGAACTCGGTGGCCAGGGCTAACTACTACGCTGAGGTTGACCCTACTGAGTGCACGGGCTGTGAGATATGCGTAGATCGTTGCCAGGTTGGCGCCATTTCTATGAATGAAGACCTGGCGGTGGTGGACTCCAGCCGCTGCATCGGGTGTGGATTGTGCGTCACCGGCTGCCCCGATATGGCGGCGCATCTGCATAAGAGGTCCGATGCCCGGCTGATTCATCCCCCGGCCGACTTCGCGGCCTGGGAAGAAGATCGTCTGCGCAGTCGCGGCCTGGCAGGGTAATCAAGCTCAAAAAGTCGGCCAAAACGGAACAATCATGTTGCGGCTTTGTCTCTCCTAAACTCTCCTCAAAGAATACTCTAAAGACTAGCCCTGTGCTATAATAATGGCAAATTTACACTGCTAGAAGGTGCCATGTTTAGCCATCTCCACGTCCATACTGAGTATAGCCTGCTTGATGGCATGTGCCGCATTCCTCAGCTTTTGGCAAAAGCCAGGGAGCTGGGTATGGACAGCCTGGCGATAACCGACCATGGCGTGATGTATGGCGCTATCCAGTTCTATCTTCAAGCCAGGCAGGCTGGTATAAAACCCATTATCGGCTGCGAGGTTTATCTTTCCCCCAACAGCCGTTTTGGCCGTGATGCCGGCGATAAGAACCGCTACCACCTCATCCTGCTGGCTAAAAACAAGACCGGCTACCATAACCTGATTCAGCTCACCACTAGAGCCCACCTTGAGGGTTTCTACTACAAGCCAAGAGTGGATAAAGAGCTTCTTGCCCAGCATAAAAATGGGCTTATCGCCCTCTCAGCGTGTGTTGCCGGTGAGGTGCCGTCTCTTATTCGGGAAGGGCTTATTGAGGAGGCAAAAGAAGCCGCCTTATGGTATAAGCAGACATTTGCTGATTTCTATCTGGAGATACAGAGGCAGCCCATCCCGGAGCTGGAGCCAGTAAACCAGAGCCTCATCGCTATCGGTGCTGAGCTTAATATCCCGCTGGTGGCGACTAATGATGTCCACTATATCAACCAGGAAGATGCCCCGTCTCATGACCTTCTGCTCTGTATCGGGACTAACTCATCCATCTATGATGAAAATAGAATGAAGATGGCTGGCGACTTCTTTTACCTTAAGAGCCCCCGGGAGATGGCCGAGCTATTTAAGGATATCCCACAGGCAATTGAAAACACCGAGCGCATTGCCCAGATGTGCCATCTTGAGCTTGAGTTTGGCCGCCTGCACCTGCCCGAGATAGAGCTACCGCAAGGAAAAACGGCTGACCAGTTTCTGGCTGACCTCTGTTACCAGAGCTGGCACCAGTATTACCCCCAGCCGACACCGGAAATAGAGAGGCGGCTTGAGTATGAGCTGGAGGTGATAAAAAAGACCCAGTTTGCCAACTACTTTCTTGTTGTCTGGGACCTTATCTCTTTTGCCAAAGAGAAAAACATCCTCTTCGGGGTCAGGGGGAGCGCCGCCGCCAGCATTGTCCTCCACTGCTTGGGTATCACCGCCGCTGACCCTATGGAGCATAAACTGGTATTTGAGCGCTTCCTCAATCTGGAGCGGCAGGAGATGCCCGATATAGATTTGGATTTTGAGGATGACCGCCGTGACGAGGTCATTGCCTATGTCTCCCATAAATACGGGCAGGACCATGTCGCCCAGATTATCACCTTCGGCACACTGGGCGCCCGAGCCGCCTTAAGAGATGTCGGTCGGGCGCTGGGCATGCCCTATAGCGATGTTGACCGCGTCGCCAGGCTGGTCCCCTTTTCGCCCAACATGACTCTGGAGAGGGCTCTGGAAGAAAACAGCGAACTGAGGAATATCTACCATGATGATGCTACCATCCACAATCTGGTGGAGTCAGCCCGGCGGGTGGAGGGTATTTCCCGCCATGCCAGCACCCATGCCGCCGGCGTCGTCATCTCCAGGGAACCCCTCACCAGATATGTGCCGCTGCAGCGGGCAAGCCGGGATAATGGCCAGGAAACGGTGATGACCCAGTTTACTATGGAGGATATTGCCCACATTGGTCTGCTCAAGATGGACTTCCTCGGGCTGGCTAACCTTACTATCTTGAGTAAAGCCAAGGAGATTATCCTTGAAAACCGTGGCCTTGATATTGACCTGCCCCAGATCCCGATGGATGATGAGAGGACATTTGCCCTGCTCTCTGCCGGGGAAACAACCGGTGTCTTCCAGCTGGAGGGAGCCGGTATGCGCCGCCATATCAAGGAGCTTAAACCGACCTCTTTCAGTGATATTGCCGCCATGGTCGCCCTGTACCGCCCCGGACCTATGGAGCACATCCCCACCTTCGTCAAAGCCAAACACGGTATTGAGCCCATCCGCTACCCCCACCCGGCTCTGGCCAGTATCCTTGAAGAGACCTACGGGGTGATTGTCTATCAGGAGCAGGTGCTCTTTATTGTTCAGGTTTTTGCCGGCTACAGTTTGGGGCAGGCTGATATCTTCCGCAAGGCAATGGGGAAGAAGATTTCCCAGGTAATGAAAAAAGAGCGGCGTAACTTTATTGCCGGCGCCAGAAAAAATGGCTTCTCGGCTGATGTTGCCGGTGAGGTCTTTGCCCTTATTGAGCCCTTTGCCGGCTACGCCTTCAACAAGGCGCACAGCGTCAGCTATGCCCTCATTGCCTATCAAACTGCCTATCTCAAGGCAAACTACCCGGCGGAGTATATTACTGCTTTCCTTATCACCCACGCCGCTCAGTTGGAGAAGGTGGCGACGGCGGTGGCTGAGTGCCGCCGCCTGGGGATAAATGTCCTGCCGCCGGATATAAACCACAGTCAGGTCAGCTTTGCTATTGAGATGGCGGACAAAACCCCCTCCATTCGCTTCGGGCTGAACGCTATCAAGAATGTGGGGGAGGGGGCTATCAAGCCAATTATTGATGAGCGTGACCAAGGGGGTGAGTTTAGGTCTGTTGAGGACCTGTGCCGCCGCGCTGAATTGCGTGGCGTCAATAAGCGGGTGATGGAAAGCCTGATTAAGGCCGGAGCCCTGGACTGCCTGGGTAGCCGCGGGGTCTTGCTCCACAGTGTTGACCGCATCCTGTCCTTGGCGCAACGGGAGCAGCGCCTTAAGGAGAGCGGGCAGTCCACCATGTTTGACCTGTGGGGTGAGGCGGTGCCGGTGCCTATGCCCAACCTTGACCTTGAGGGGTCTGACATCTCGGTCAAGGAGAGGTTAGCCTGGGAGAAGGAGCTGCTCGGGGTATACATTTCTGAGCACCCCTTTAGCTCTTTTGCCGATAAGATTGATTCAGAGACCACCCTGTGCGGTCAGATTGATGCTGAAATGGCAGGGCAGACGGTCAGGGTTGCCGGCATGGTAGCCTCGGTGCGCCAGCTATTTACCAGAGACAGGCGCCCCTTTGCCAGTGCTGTGCTTGAGGACCTGGAGGGCAGAATTGAGGTTATGGTCTGGCCCAAAATCTACGCTGATACCAAAGACCTGTGGCAGGAGGGCGATATCCTGGTGGTGGAGGGTAGAGTGAGGCTGAGGGATGACCGACTGCAGCTAAACTGTGACCGTGTCCGCCACTACCAGCCGGAAACAGCCAAGCCTAGCAAGCCACCAGCAGTTGAGGAAGTTACCGCCGCCGAGGTACATCGGCTGATAATCAGCATCAGCCAGACTGATGATGAGACGCATGATACTGCCTATCTCCACCAGCTGATTGACATCCTTAAGGACTTTCCCGGGCAGGATGAGGTCAGCCTGCGGGTTACCAATGAGGAGAAG
>SOJS01000039.1 GCA_004376435.1 Dehalococcoidia bacterium | reverse complement strand
GGGAAAAGACGGCAGGAAGTGTTCTGGCTTCGGATGCTATGTTCCCATTTCCTGACGTGGTGGAGGCAGTCGCCGCTGCCGGGGTAACCGCTATCATCCAGCCCGGCGGTTCAATAAGGGATGAAGACTCAATTAAGGCGGCGGATAAGCACAATATCGCCATGGTTTTTACCGGCGTGAGGCATTTTAGACATTAAACCTGGAATGGAGGTGAGCTATGGCTAATGCAGTTTTAGTGGTAGATATGCTGAGAGGTTTCCTAGAGGAGGGCTATCCCTTATATTGTGGCGCTAAAGCCCGGCGCATAATTCCTAACATTCAAGGTCTTCTTGAGCAGGAACTTGCTCAGGGGGCCAAGGTCTTTTTCATCTGTGACCATCATGATCCTGATGACCTTGAGTTTAAGGTGTTCCCTCCCCATTGTGTTGAGGGCACCGCTGAGGCAGAGGTCATTCCTGAATTGGCCCAATATCCAGGTGAGATAATAACCAAAAAACGTTACAGCAGCTTCTTCGGTACGCCGCTTGAGGAAAAGCTGAAGGAGCTTAAAGCCGAGAAAATAATTGTTTGTGGAGTGTGCACTGATATTTGCGTGTTGCATACTGTAGCTAATGCCAGGAATCGCGATTATCAGGTGGAGGTGCCAGTTGACTGCGTTGCCTCCTTTGATGAAAAGACACACTACTTTGCTCTGGAGCACATGGAGAAGGTGCTGGGCGCGAGGCTAACCAACTTCAAAGTGAGCCAAGTCAAACCGGCTAAGTTTGAACCCTCTGAGGCTGTCCTGTCCGGGGATACGTCTGATGTTTACTTTGCCCACACTATAGATATATTGCGCGAAGAGGGGCTTAACCCGGTAGCTACTATGGAGGTCTTTACCAGTAGAGCCGGGATTTTCTGTGGCATAGAAGAGGTCAAGGCTCTGCTGGCCAAGGTCTTGCCTGAGGATAACCATGAGGTATGGGCTCTGGCTGAGGGTGAGAAAATGGCGGTTAAGGAAGTGGTATTACGCATCACTGCCCCCTATCAGAGCTACGGGCTGTATGAAACAGCTATAGATGGTATTCTAGCCCACTGTAGTGGCTGGGCAACAGCCGCCAGGGAGTGCGCGGAAGCAGCCAAGGGAATACCTCTCATCAGCTTTGGTGTCCGGGGGGTTCACCCCTCAGTAGTTGGAGTAGCGGATTATTCAGCTATTGTCGGTGGTTGCGCGGGTTGTTCCAGTATCGTTGGGGCTAAATTGGCTGGTATTGAGCCATCAGGGACTATTCCCCATGCCATGATTATAGTTATGGGTGACACGGTTAAGGCGACGGTAGCCTTTGATAAGTATATGCCACCTGAGGTACCCCGCATATCTCTGGTTGATACCTTTAAGGATGAGGCTGAGGAAAGCCTACGGGTAGCTCAAGCGCTGGGGGAGAGACTTAACAGCGTGCGGCTGGATACTCCCAGCGAGCGGGGTGGGGTTACCGCTGACCTGGTCAAGGAAGTGAGAGCCAGACTGGACTTGGCTGGCTTCAAACATGTTAAGATCTTTGTTAGTGGTGGCATTAACCCGGAGCGCATTACCTACTTTCTTGAGAATGGAGCTCCGGTTGATGGCTTTGGCGTCGGCAGGTACATCAGTGGAGCTAAGCCGATTGATTTTACCGCCGACCTCCATGAGATAGACGGTAAGCCAATAGCCAAACGGGGCAGAATTCCCGGCATTACCCCTAATCCCAGGCTCAAGCG
>SOJS01000030.1 GCA_004376435.1 Dehalococcoidia bacterium | reverse complement strand
ATACGGACATATTCTTGGCTGCGAGCTATGGGTTTTGCGACAATGAAGCTTTGAGCTAGTCGATTGCAACTAGGACATTACTCCTATCAGGGCATAATATTCTTCACAGCCCGATTAAAATACCCGAGGTATATATCTCATTGTGCCGGATGACTTATAGTACTGCGGATGGAAAGTCAGGCGTGAGCTTACTACTGTACAGACAACAGATACAAAGGCTGTTCGGCAAGAGAACAGCATTGCCGGGCCACCATTCTCACCGCTGCCCGGGGGCTATTTAAGGACTAACCTAAGAGTATCCCATGCTTCTGGTTCCACGCCAATCTATCTACCTACCCCGGATTTGGCACCACTGCTAGATATAATCATCTTCCCACTGGTTCCAAAATACTTACTAAAGAAGACCGAAGTAAAAAGACAGCCGCCCCTTTTTTGGCTTGACGACTCTCTTGTTTTGTGCTACTGTGGGCGTATGGTGGACGCCGAAAGAAAACCCCAGCCAAATAACCCCAGCCATGATTCTATTCTAAGTTGGCTACCGCAAAATCCCTTCATTGGTCCACCCCTGCCAGCGTGGATGAATATTCGCTGGCCTCAGCCACCAGCTTCCTGGGAGCCACAGTCACCAAGGCGCTACGTCACGAAAGTGACCATAACCGGGTCACCTCAGGCTGAAATTAGCTCTCCAGTCTCCACGCAAGAGGTTGCTGGCAAGGAACTTGCCAGCAAGCGGGCGGCTAAGTTGTCTCAGGCGGTTCCAACCCATCTTGTAGTTGATAGCCTGCTCAAGCTAAAGAGACACAAGCGGCTGAAGCAGAGCAGCCTATGCACATATGAGAAGCGCTGGCGTCATTTCGTACGGGTGTTCGAGTTGATGCCTGAGGAGCTTGATCCCATCCTGGACTACCTTGCCCAGTTTGATGGCGAGACCGGCAGGTATAAGCGTGACCGCCAGGATCTCCTTAGTATGCTTTACCAGCACGCAGTCACCCGTTTTGGCATGGCCTCAAACCCACTGAAAGATGTGGACAGGCCCCAGGTCACTAAGAAACCGATTAAGACCCTATCACTGGAGCAGGTGGTGCTAGTGGACAGCACTCCCCAGACTCTCACCGAGAGGGCTGCCTGGGAGCTACTGATTGGGCACGGCTGGAGACAAGTCGAAGTGAGAAGAATCACCGCTGAGGATGTCTGCAACATCCAGGATGGGCTCATCTGGTGCCGGGGGAAGGAAAGGCATGAGCTTACGCCAATCCTGCCCGAAACTCAGGCCCTTCTTCAATTGCTGACCGACACATTGCCCAACAAGGAGCCAATTTTCCGGGGCCGGAGAATCCGACATGGGCAAACTGAACCCCTGGGCGAGGATGGAATGTCCCAGTTGGTTAATCGCCTCTTTAGCCGGGCTGGCATTTCTTACAAGGGGCACGACCTGCGTCGTACCTTTGCCACCTTAGTGCAAAGGGCGAGCGGGAATGAATTTCTAGCCATGAGGCTCATCAGGGACAAGATTCCTGGGCAGAGTGAGCGCTACATTAATTATTCGCTGGGCCAGCTACGGGAAGACCTGGAGCGCTACTCGCCCCTACGCCTGATAAGAAAAGCTCCCGCCTTGCGGGAGCAGGATTTTCTGGTGGAGACGGGGGAGAGTCGAACTCCCCGTCCAGAAGAAGCTGCCCAAAATTTACTACAAGCTTAGTCAGCTCTTTAATCTTACCTGGCTAGCCTCTGCTGACCGAG
>SOJS01000065.1 GCA_004376435.1 Dehalococcoidia bacterium | reverse complement strand
TTTACCTCCCACCTTCTTGCCCAACGGCTAACAAAACGGAAGGCGCCGATAAAGGCAGTCCTCCTTGACCAGAGCTTTGTTGCCGGCATCGGCAATATGTATGCCGATGAGATTCTCTTTAAGGCTAAAATCCATCCATTACGGTCGGGGGGAAGCCTCAAACCAGAAGAGGTTGAGCGGCTCCATCAGGCAATAAAGCAGGTGCTTTCATCAGCCATCACTAACAAGGGCGCCAGCACCGATACCTACTTTCGTCCCAGCGGGGAGAAGGGCGAAGCCCACCTCAAGTTCCAGGTCGCCCACCGCGGCGGTCAGCCCTGCCCTGTCTGCGGTAGCCCTATTGCCCGTATCCCCATCCGCAACCGCGGCGCTTATTTCTGTCCCAAATGCCAGCCTAAAATCTAGTCCCAGAGATTATAATCAAGGGGACAGCCTATCTAATGCCACCCCAATCCTTCTCAAACACCGCTCCCTGCCCAGCACGGCCATGGTTTGAAATAATGGTGGTGCCGCTGTCCTGCCCGTGGAGGATACCCTGAGCGTGCCGAAAAGCTGGCCTGTCTTTAAGCCCAGCTCCGCCGCCAGCGGTCTGAGCACCGCCTCCAGGGAGTCGGCGTCAAAGGCAGCTAGCCTCTCCAGCCTCTGCCGACTTACCTCTAGCGCCTGAGCGGCTGACGGCTGGTTCATCTGCTTGCCAATAAGCAGACCGCTATCATAGTCAAGCTCATCAAGAAAGAAAAACTGTGACAGTTCAGCCACCTCAGCCAGTGTCCGTGCCCTTTCCTGGATAAGGGGCATAATCTGGCTGACATAGTCAGCAGCCAGCGGTCGCCCTGCCTCGGGCGGCAGGTCTCTCTCCAGAAAGGGAAGCGCCCGCTGTCCAAAATCTTTTAGGCTCAAACTGCGGATATAGACCCCGTTCATCCAGTCAAGCTTATCTTTATTAAAGATGGCGGCGGTTCTACCTACCCGCTCCAGAGAGAAGCTATCTATCAGCTCCTGCCGTGACAAAATCTCGGTCTTATCATCCAGAGACCAGCCGAGCAGAGCCAGGAAGTTGACCATCGCCTCCGCCAGATAGCCCTGCTGGCGATAGTCAGTGATTGACACCGCCCCGTGGCGCTTGCTCAATTTAGCCCGGTCAGAGCCCAGTATTATCGGCAGGTGGGCAAACTGGGGCGGCTTGAAATCCAGAGCCTGATACAAAAGCAGGTGGCGGGGGGTGCTGGAGAGCCACTCCTCAGCCCTCAAGACATGGCTTATCTCCATTAGGTGGTCGTCAGCCACACTGGCCAGGTGATAGGTGGGATAGCCATCCGATTTAAGCAGGATAAAATCATCAAGAGTGTTATTCTCGAAGACCACCTCCCCCCGGATTAAGTCATTAAACCTCGTCTGCCCGGTAATTGGGGTCTTAAAGCGCACCACCGGGGTGATGCCCTCGGCTTCTTTTTTAGCCCCCTCCCCCCGGCTTAAACTGCGGCAGCGGCGGTCGTAACCCGGCGGCTGCTTTAGCCTAATCCGCTCCGCCCGCATCTCCTCCAGTCGCTGAGGAGAACAGTAGCAATAATAAGCATCCCCCTGTGAAATCAACTGCTGAGCTATCTCGTGGTATTTGTCTAAACGCTGCGATTGAAAATAGGGACCATACTTATCCCCCACCTCAGGTCCCTCATCCCAGTCCAGCCCCAACCAGCGCAGGCTGTTAAGAATAGATTCCACCGCTCCCTCCACCCCCCTGGTGATATCGGTATCCTCAATGCGGACGATGAACTTG
>SOJS01000026.1 GCA_004376435.1 Dehalococcoidia bacterium | reverse complement strand
ACAGCTTGAGGGTTTCTACTATAAGCCAAGGGTAGATAAAGAGCTTCTCCAGCAGCATCATCAGGGTCTTATTGCCCTCTCTGGCTGTGTCAGCGGTGAGGTTCCCCGTCTTATTGTGGAAGGGCGCCTCCAGGAAGCAAAACAGGCTGCCTTGTGGTATAAGCAAACATTTGGCGATTTCTATTTGGAAATACAGAGGTTCCCCATTCCTGAGCTGGAGCAAATAAATGAGGGACTCATAGCTATGAGCAGTGAGTTGGACATCCCACTGGTAGCTAGTAGCGATGTCCATTATGTCAACCAGAGGGATGCCTCAGCCCATGACCTATTACTGTGTATCCAGACTAACTCTTCTATCCTTGATGACAAGCGAATGAAGATGGCAGGTGATTTCTTTTATCTCAAAGCCCCCTCAGAGATGGCAGAGCTTTTCAAGGATATTCCTCAGGCAGTGGAGAACACCGAGCGCATTGCTGATATGTGTAACCTGAAGCTCGAGTTTGGTCGCCTTTACCTCCCTGAGGTAGAACTACCTGAAGGCAAAACGGCTGACCAGTTCCTGGCTGACCTTTGCTACAAGGGTCTGTCTCAATACTATCCCCAGCCCACCCCGGAAATACAGGAGCGACTTGACTATGAGCTGGAGGTAATAAAGCAGACCCAGTTTGCCAACTACTTCCTTGTCGTCTGGGACATCATCTCCTTTGCCAAGAAGCACAATATACTGTTTGCAGTTAGAGGTAGTGCTGCTGCCAGCATTGTCCTCCACTGCCTGGGTATCACTGCGGTTGACCCTATTGAAAATAAGCTGGTCTTTGAGCGCTTTCTCAACCTGGAGCGCCAGGAGATGCCGGACATAGATTTAGATTTTGAGGATGAACGCCGTGACGAGGTCATCGCCTATATATCACAGAAATACGGACAGGACCATGTCGCCCAGATTATCACCTTCGGCACACTAGGCGCCAGGGCAGCTCTCAGGGATGTGGGACGGGCTCTGGGTATGCCCTATAGTGATGTTGACCGTGTAGCCAGGCTGGTGCCCTTTGCCCCAAATATGACCCTGGCTCGAGCCCTGGATGAGAATACCGAACTCAAGAATATCTACTATGAGGATACCATAGTTCGTAACCTCGTTGATTCAGCCAAGAGGGTAGAGGGTATTGCTCGCCATGCTAGCACTCATGCTGCCGGTGTAGTCATATCTAAAGAGTCCCTTACCGGATATGTCCCGCTACAGCGGGTAAGCAAGGGTAACGGTGAAGCAACGGTCATGACCCAGTTCACTATGGAAGACATTGCCCAGATTGGTCTTTTGAAAATGGACATCCTTGGCTTGGCTAACCTCACCATTCTGGGTAAGGCAAAGGAGATTATTCACCAAAACCGTGGCATTGATATTGACCTGCACAATATCCCGATGGATGATGCCAAGACCTTCGAATTGCTGTCTTCAGGGGAAACTGCTGGCGTCTTCCAGTTAGAAGGAGCTGGCATGCGCCGCAACATCAAGGAGCTTAAACCGACTGCCTTCAGCGATATTGCGGCTATGATAGCTCTGTATCGCCCCGGACCTATGGAGCACATCCCCACCTTTATCAAGGCTAAGCATGGGATTGAGCCTATTCGCTACCCCCACCCGGTACTCACCAACATCCTTGAGGAAACCTACGGGGTAATTGTATATCAGGAACAGGTGCTGTTTATTGTGCAGGCTCTTGCTGGCTACAGCCTGGGGCAAGCTGACATCTTCCGCAAGGCAATGGGCAAGAAGATT
>SOJS01000023.1 GCA_004376435.1 Dehalococcoidia bacterium | reverse complement strand
ACAGATTTTTTTGGCGTGGACTTCAGACAGGGTGCCGCCAATACTGGTAAAGTCCTGGGAGAAAATATATACCCTCCTGCCGTCTATCCGGCCATAGCCGGTGATGACGGCATCCGCCGCCACCTCCACCTCATTCATACCAAAGGCAGTGCCCCGGCTGGCGGCAAACTTACCAATCTCACAAAAGGTCCCCTTATCCAGTAGCTTATCTATCCGCTCCCGTGCCGTTAGCTTGCCCCGTTTTCTCTGCCTTTCTATATTCTTCTCCCCACCCATCCCCTCAACCTTCCGGCTGCGCTCTCCCAGCTCGGCCAGCAGTTTATCCTTTATCTGCCTGTCCTCATCTGCCATAAATCTTTCCCCTAACTAAAACAGCTACAGTGGTAACCTGGTTCCTTTTGGGTGCAAAAGGGCAGCTCTGACATTTTGGGTTCCAGTGCTCATTTTACCGCTATATTAATGATTTGTCAAAGGCTGATATCTATCTTTTTCCACCCCCCTTAAGCTATACTAAAAGCAGGCTATTTTACCAAGGAGGTTAGCGGTGCCAGATGAGGAGAGCCTGGTTCGCCGCGCCCAAAAGCGAGACGAGCCGGCCTTCACCCAGCTATATGAAGAGCACTTTGATAAAATCTACCGCTATGTTGCCCTCAGGATAGGCAACAAGGCGGAGGCAGAGGATATAACCCAGCAGGTCTTCCTCAATGCCCTCCAGTCTATCTCCTCATTTAAGTGGCGGGGCAGACCCTTCTCCGCCTGGCTATTTCGCATTGCTCACAACCAGGTGGTTGACTACCTGAGAAAGAAGACAAAGCAGGCTACTGTTCCCATGGACAAGGTAGAGGTAACCTCCGGCAGTGACCCGCAGCAGACAGTGGAGCAAAAGCTTGATATTGAGCAGCTACTATCAGCCATAAAGTACCTGACGGAAGCACAGCGTGAAGTGATTTCCCTCCGTTTTGCCGGCGAGCTGCCAGTAGCTCAGGTAGCCAGTATTATGGGCAAAAGCCAGGGGGCAGTAAAGGCGCTGCAGCACAGTGCCATAATCGCCTTGCGCCGAGCACTAGCTCAAAAATAGACTATGGTAAAATATAAGCACCAAGCAAGGATAAAAGAGCAATGAAAGCGGTCATTCTAGTCGGCGGTAAGGCAACCAGATTACTTCCTCTCACCAGCAACACCCCCAAAGCCATGGTTCCGGTGCTCAATACACCATTTCTGGAGCATGTTATCCGCCACCTCAGCCAGCACGGGGTAGCCGAGATAACCCTGGCGCAGAGCCACCAGCAGCAGGCCATAGAAAGCTATTTTCAGGATGGCAAACGGTTTGGGGTCAGGCTTAACTATAACATTGAGAACAGCCCGCTGGGAACGGCGGGGGCGGTGAAAAATGCCGAAAAATGCCTGACTGAAGCCTTCCTTGTCCTCAACGGTGATATCTTCACTGACCTTGATTTTAGTGCCATGATAGAATTTCACCGCCAGCAAGAAGCCAAAGCAACCATTGCCCTGACCCCGGTGGACGACCCCACCAGCTACGGCTTAGTTGACACCAACTCTCAGGGCAGGATTAGCCGCTTTCTGGAAAAGCCCAAGGCAGATGAGATAACGACCAATATGATAAACGCCGGCACCTATATCCTAGAGCCCGATGTCCTGACCCATATTCCGCCGGAGACAAATTTTAGCTTTGAGCGGGAGCTATTTCCATTCCTTTTAGAGAGGGGGGAGGCGGTCTATGGCTATAGTTCATCTGCTTACTGGACAGATATCGGCACGCCGCAGAAATATCTCCAGCTCCACCGCGACCTCCTCAGCGGCCAGAGCAACCGCTACCCGCCGCCCTCATCGGCAGGGATAATCGCCAATAAGGGGAGCCGCATCCACCCCACCGCCGAGATAGAGGGAAGAGCACTTATCGGCGCCAACAGCACTGTCGGGGAGAGAGTCAAATTAAGAGGAACAGTGGTTATCGGCTCTGATTGTGCTGTCGGGGAGGAGGCAACTATTGAAGACGCCATCATTTGGCAAAATACCCGGATAGGGTCAAAAAGCACAGTCAGAAACAGCATCCTGGCTGATAACTGCTGCCTGGAAAGCAACTGTGTTATCAAAGACTCAATTTTAGGCGATAATGTCACCGTGGTCAGCGGCGGTCAGCTCAAGCCGGGGAGCAAAATCCAGCCAGGGGAGGTGGTGGGGTAACCACTCAAGACACTTAAGCCGCCACAGTATTTGAGCCTTATTTATGCCTGTGTTATAATTTTTATGGGGTGGAAAAGTTATGTGGGATAGACTGGAGCAAATAGAGAGGCGCTACCAGGAGCTAGGTGAGCAGATAGCCAAGCCTGATGTCGCCGCCGACCCGAAAAAGCTGGCAACACTGGCTCGGGAGAGAGCCGGCATTGAGGGCGTGGTCGCCAAGTACCACCAGTACCAAGAAACCCTAAAGGCGCTTGAGGAGACAAGGTCAATGCTTGGTAGCGACCTGGATGAAGAGATGGCGGCTCTAGCCAAACAGGAGATAGCCGACCTTGAGTTAAGGCAGGAACGGCTACTTCAGGAGCTGAAGATTGCCCTCCTGCCCAAGGATGTTAAGGATAAGCGGGACATCATTGTAGAAATCCGAGCCGGGGCTGGTGGGGATGAAGCCGGGCTTTTTGCCGCTGACCTCTTCCGTATGTACAGCCGCTATGCCCAAGCCAAGGGCTGGCAGATAGACATTATTGATAGTAACGAGAGCGGCATCGGCGGCTTTAAGGAAATTATATTTGAGATAAAGGGCAGGGATGCCTTCCGCCGCTTAAAGTATGAAAGGGGAGTCCACCGCGTACAGCGGGTGCCGGTCACCGAATCTTCAGGCAGAATTCACACCTCAACGGCAACGGTGGCTGTTCTCCCTCAGGCTGACGAGGTGGAGGTATCAATCAAGCCTGACGACCTTAAAATGGATGTCTTCCACAGTGGCGGTGCCGGCGGGCAGAATGTCAACAAGGTAGCCACCGCCATACGCATCACCCACCTGCCGACAGGTATTGTCACCACCTGTCAGGATGAGCGCTCCCAGCTAAGGAACAAGACGAAGGCAATGTCTGTTCTTCGTGCCCGCCTCCTGGATATGGAGCAGCGCAAGAAGGAGAGTGAAATCAGCCAGCAGCGCCGCTCTCAGGTAGGCAGCGGCGACCGTGCCGAAAAGATTAGGACCTATAATTTCCCCCAGGACCGCCTCACCGACCACCGTATCTCCCTCAACCTGCATAACCTCCCCAGCATCCTAAGTGGCGAGCTTGACGAACTGATTGATGCCCTGGCGACCACTGAGCAAGCAAAGCAGCTTGCGGAGCAGGCGGCATGACCCTAAAGCAGGCTCTCGGTCACGCCCGCCGATTTCTTGCCGAGAATAATATTGAAGATAGCCTTCTTGAGAGTGAAATTCTGCTGCGGCATACTCTGAAGATAAGCCGTGTCCAGCTATACCTTGACCGTGACCGTGAATTAAGCCCAAAACAGGAGAAAGGCCTCCGCCATCTCATCAAGCGCCGCTTAAGCGGTGAGCCCACTGCCTATATCACCGGACACCGCGAGTTCTACGGGCTTGATTTCTATGTCAATCATCATGTCCTCATCCCCCGACCGGAAAGCGAGCTTTTAGTAGAGCAGGCGCTAAAACTGGCTCAAAATGATAATCTGTCCACTATTGCCGACATTGGCACCGGCTGCGGGGCGATTGCCATCAGCCTGGCTCTAAACCTGCCACAGCTTAGGATTTATGCCACCGACATCTCCACCCCGGCACTGGAGGTCGCCCGCCTTAACTGCCAAAAACACGGGGTAGCCGATAGAATCTGTCTCCTTGAGGGTGACATGCTCACCCCCCTGCCCGAGCCGGTTGACCTGATAGTGGCTAATCTGCCCTATGTCAGGGAGGCGGAACTAGCTAAAGTGAACTCAGCCGGATTTGAATCGTCACTGGCACTAAACGGCGGGCGAGATGGGCTGGCCAAGATACGAAGGCTCTGCCAGCAGGTAAGAGGTAAGACTGGCATCACTACTTACCTGATTCTGGAGATCGGGCAGGGGCAGGCAGCAGCCGTAACCAGTTTACTGCGCCGTCTCTTCCCCGATGGGAAAATAGAGGTCATGCCCGACCTGGGCGGGGTAGAGCGGGTGGTAAGTCTTCAGCTTGAAAAGAATACCAGACTTCTGTTAAACTATTCACTTGGTCTAGTTTCGGTATCAAGAGCCATAGATTAGGAGGAAGGTCTTATGAATATGATTGTCTGTGTCAAGCAGGTGATTGACCCCGAGGCACCACCAGCCAGTTTCAAGGTTGACCCTACCGCCAATAAGGTAATACCGCCGCCAGGGGTATCATCAGTAATCAGCCCCTTTGATGAGCAGGCAGTGGAGGCAGCGCTGAGAATCAAGGATGCCCAGGGCGGCAAAATCACCGCTTTATCCTTAGGGGCAAACCTGCTCCGCGATGTGGTTAAGAAACCCTTATCCATGGGGGCTGATGAGCTTATCCTGCTTGAGGATGATGCTTTTGCCGAGGGCGATAGCTGGTCAACTGCCTATGCCCTGGCGATGGCTATCAAGAAGATAGGTGACTATGGGCTTATCTTTTGCGGCCGACAGGCGGCTGACTGGGATGCCGGTCAGGTGGGCTCTGGTATTGCCGAGATACTGGGCTTACTCAGTGTAACTGTTGCCCAGAAAATAGAGGTCAGCGATGGCAAAGCAAAGGTGGAGCGGGTAACCGCTGATGGCTATGAGGTTATTGAGGTTTCCCTGCCCGCCCTGATTACGGTCAGCAACGAGCTTGGTGAGCCCCGCTACCCCACCATCAAGGGGATTATGGCCGCCAAAAAGATAGAGCCTACTGTCTGGAAGCCAGCCGATATCGGGGTTGACCCCTCCCAGATAGGTGCCGCCGGCCGGCGTGCCAAACTGCTCAAGCTCTTCCAGCCGCCTCATGAAGGTAAGTGTGAGATTATAGATGGGGAGAGTCCGGAGGAGGCTGGAGTTAATCTGGCTCTGAAACTAAGAGAGGTCAAGGTAATATAAATAATATGAGGCCAAGCCTAATAATAGGAGACGAATGATGTCATCCAGAGCAGAGATAGTCATCATTGGGGGTGGGGTTATCGGCTGTTCTATAGCCTATGACCTAGCCAGGCAAGGGGTCCCCTCTCAGATAATTGAGAGGGATGCTATTGCCGCCAGAGCCTCGGGAAAGGCATGGGCAATATGGTCCTATCCCCCGATGTACTTACTAACAGAGGGCCTACCCCCGGATGACATCTATTCAATGCCAGAGGGGAGCGTGCGACCCTGGCTAGAGCTTTTCTGGCTGGGTTACCATCAGCTGCCCGACACAGCTCTGGACTTAAAGGAAACGGGCGGCATTAATATAGGCTATGGCGAACTTTCAGATATCATGGTCGCCTTCTCGGAAGATGAAGAAAAGGATGGCCGGAAGAGCCTGGCTCTGCTGGAGAGTGAAGGTTATTACGAAGGTAGCTGGCTCGAGGCAGATGAAATAAGAGCCATATTCCCCGATGTCAACCCACAAGCTAGAGGGGGGCTGAAGTTCCCCAATTTCCAGGTGGAGCCCTACCAGTACACCCTTGGTCTGGCTCAGGCGGCAGAGAAAAGGGGAGCCAGCATCAGGCAAGGCGAGGTGGTGGGGTTCCGCCATAAAGGTTCAAGGGTCACCTCAGTCATCCTCGCCACCGGAACTGAGGTTGAGACTGATGTGGTTGTCCTAGCCATGGGACCCTGGGGTGGTCAGGGCACTTCCTGGCTAGGAAAAGAGATACCCATCATGGTTAACCGAGAGCAGTGCCTGAAGGTGGAGGTACCTCAGCCGCTTCCTCCCTGCATACTGGCTGATGAGGCGGTGGCCATCATCCCCAAGGTCGATGGCTCAGTGATACTGGGCAATATCAGCGAAACCGACCTGCAACCGGGTTTTGACAGCAGTCTGACGGAAGAAGCCAAGGTCAGAATACTGGATGGTGCCATCAACCTCCTGCCCACACTGGAAGAGGCCAGGTTAGTTGAGCACAGGGGTGATCTGGAGGGCTGGCCTCCTCCTCCCAATCGCATCCAACCGGTGCTCGGTCGCCTTCCGGAATGGGACAATGCTTATATCGCGGCACGGCTGGGGACACTGGGTATGATGATAAGCCTAGGAGTGGGGCAGCTTATGGCTGACCTCATTGTCAGAGGAGGTCACCTACCTAACCGCGTAAAAACCATGATGGAAACCCTGAGCCCTGCTCGGCTATAGAAAGGAGAGCCTTAAAGAAGCAGAAGCCAAGTTACTGCAATCGGGCTCTGAAACTGAGGGAGAGCAAGATAATATAAATAATATGAGGCCAAGCCTAATTTAAAATAGGAGGTTAACGATGTCTTCTAAAGCAGAAATAGCCATAATTGGGGGAGGTGTCATCGGCGGCTCTATAGCCTA
>SOJS01000083.1 GCA_004376435.1 Dehalococcoidia bacterium | reverse complement strand
CCACGACCCTCGGTTCCGAAGACCGATGCTCTGTCCGCTGAGCTATAGGCGCCTTGGTGGGGTGAGTGGAGGGATTTGAACCCTCGTTCTCCAGGGCCACAACCTGGCGCCTTAGACCTCTAGGCGACACTCACCATTAGAATATAGACATTATAGCCAAAAAAGGCTGCCCTTTCAATGGATAGCCGCTATTTTGGCACCAGCTCAACTACAGTAACTCCTTCGCTCCCCTCACCGTATTTCCCAGGGCGGTAGGATTTAACCAGCGGGTGTTGGGCAAGCTGTTCTTGGACTGCCTGGCGTAGCCTCCCTGTCCCCTTACCGTGGATTACCTTGATTTGGTATAAGCCAGCCATAAAGGCGTCGTTTAGATATTTGTCCAGCTTTAGCTGGGCTTCAGCTACCGTCAGCTGGCGCAGGCGTATTTCATCTTTGACTGATGGCATAGCCTTTCCTCTTAATGCATATGCCCTGATTTTAGCACTTAGTCGCTGGATAAAGCCAATCAAAGCCCTATATCCGAGCCTACCCACTGGCTGGTGAACTTGACTTCTGGCTGAAAATTGGGCTATACTGGGAATGGGCGACTGTCTAGCGGCAGGGTTTAGTTTAGGTCTTAAGCACTTTTCCCAAAAAGCCTCGGCTTTAATTGTGCCAAAAAACGTGGTTTTGATGAAGATTGCTATTAGTGGCAAAGGGGGCGTGGGCAAAACCTTACTAGCCTCTCTCCTTTGCCAGACATTTGCTGAGGCTGGTTATTCTGTTATTGCCATAGACGCTGACCCCGATGCCAATCTCGCCGCCACCCTTACCTTCCCCCATCCGGAGAGGATAACACCCCTATCTGGGATGAAAGAGCTTATTAAGGAAAGAACCGGAGCGGAGCCAGGTAAAAACGCCACCTTTTTCCGGTTAAACCCCAAGGTTGATGACCTGCCCGAGAAGTATTCCCAGGAGCATAACGGCATTAGATTGATGGTAATGGGGAAAATAAAAAAAGGCGGTAGCGGTTGTTACTGCCCGGAGAACGCCCTGCTCCAGGCTCTTATTAGCCATCTGCTTCTTGAAAGAAACGAGGTAGTTATTCTGGATATGGAAGCCGGGGTAGAGCATCTGGGACGGGGAACAGCTAAGGCAGTAGATAAGCTAATCATTGTCGTTGAGCCGAGCCGGCGAAGCACCGAAACCGCCTCTAGGATTAATAAGCTGGCGCAGGATATTGGCCTGGCTAATATTGCTCTCGTCGGCAACAAAATCAGAAGCCAGCCGGACAGAAAGTTCCTAGCCTCCGCCCTGCCCAATTTTGAATTCCTCGGCTTTATCCCTTACGACCAGGCAGTGGTTGAGGCTGACCAGACCGGTCAACGCCTTGCCAGCCAGCCGGTTATTACCGAGGTAAGGAATATCTATCAGGCTCTTTTATCTAGCGCCCAGGTTTCGGGCGCTAGATAGTAATTAAATAGGAAGTCCCGGAAAGAGAGGAGTCTTTATGGCCTATGATGCGGTAAAAATGAAGGACTGGCAGATTTCGGAGGCAGCTGAGGAGAATATGCCCACCCCTGACCAGTGGCGGGAGAAACTAAATCTGGGGAAGGATGAGATAATTCCCTTCGGCCGGCTGTGCCGGCTTGATTTCATGAAAATAATTGAGCGCCTCAAAAGTAGGCCGGACGGCAAATATATTGAGGTGACGGCAATAACACCGACGCCGCTGGGTGAAGGAAAAACAACCACCGCCATGGGTCTTCTGGAAGGCATGGGCAAGCGGGGCTTAAATGTGGGTGGTGCCATCCGCCAGCCATCGGGTGGTCCGACAATGAATATCAAAGGGACGGCTGCCGGCGGTGGTAATGCTCTGGCTATCCCGATGACTGAATTTTCCATGGGGCTTACCGGCGACATCAACGATATCATGAATGCCCACAACCTGGCGATGGTGGCTCTGACTGCCAGGATGCAGCACGAGCGCAACTACAATGATGAGCAGCTGGCTAAGCGCACCCGGATGCGCCGCCTGGATGTTGACCCTACCCGAGTGGAGATGGGCTGGATTTTGGACTTTTGCGCCCAGAGCCTGCGCCATATTATTATTGGTATCGGCGGTCGTATGGATGGCTATATGATGTCGTCCAAGTTTAGCATCGCCGTCAGCTCTGAACTTATGGCTACCCTGTCCATTGTCCGCGACCTGGCTGACTTAAGGCAAAGGCTGGATAATATCACTGTGGCTTTTGATAAGAAGGGCAACCCCATTACCACGCGCGACCTGGAGGTGGGCGGCGCCATGACTGCCTGGATGAGGAACACCATCAACCCCACCCTGATGTGCACCGTGGAGTATCAGCCGTGTATGGTGCACGCCGGACCTTTTGCCAATATTGCCGTCGGGCAGTCATCAATTATCGCTGACCGCATTGGCTTGAAGATGTTTGACTACCATGTTACCGAGAGCGGCTTCGCCGCCGATATTGGCTTTGAAAAGTTCTGGAATGTCAAGTGCCGCTACAGTGGTCTTAAGCCCCATGTATCCGTGCTGACGACCACCATCCGGGCACTGAAGATGCATGGCGGTGGACCCAGGGTAGTGGCTGGCCTGCCCCTGCCGGATGAATATACCAAGGAAGACCTGGGGCTTCTGGAAAAGGGTCTGCCCAATATGGTGCACCACATCAATGTCATCAGGGCTTCCGGCATAAATCCGGTGGTTTGCATCAATGCTTTCCATACTGACACCAAGGCTGAGATTGCCATGGTCAGGAAGGTAGCTGAGGCTGCCGGGGCGCGCTGTGCCGTCTCTTCCCACTGGGCGGATGGCGGTGATGGCGCTCTGGAGCTGGCTGATGTCGTTAAGGAAGCCTGCCAGGATGAAAACGATTTTCAGTTCCTCTATCCGGTGGAGACGAAGCTCAGGGATAGGGTGGAAAAAATTGCCAAGGTGGTCTATGGTGCCAATGGCGTCTCCTGGTCTCCTGAGGCGGAGAGTAAGGCTAAGATGCTTGAGTCCGACTCTAAATACAATGACTATGCTACCATGATGGTCAAGACCCACCTCTCCCTTACCCACGACCCCGCCATCAAGGGTGTCCCCAAGGGGTGGACGCTGCCTATCCGTGATGTCTTGATTTATTCCGGGGCGAAGTTTCTCTGCCCCTGTGCCGGAACTATAAGCCTGATGCCGGGCACCTCATCTGACCCTGCCTTCAGGAAGGTAGATGTTGATGTTAAAACGGGCAAGGTCACCGGTCTCTTCTAGCCGTCTGGGGGCGGTATCGGCTAATATGGGAGTGAGATGAAAAAAGATTTGCCGGCTAAAAAATTAAAGGTTCACTTTGAGCCCGATAATGTTGATATTATCGTTGATGAAGGTGACAACCTTCTTCAGGCGGCGATTGGGGCCGGGACGCATATCTATGCTGCCTGTGGCGGGGCCGGCACCTGCGGCACCTGTAAGGTTGTGATTGAGAAGGGCGAGGTAGAAACTGAAAGGACAGCCAAGGTCTCTGATGAGGAGTTCAGGCAGGGTGTCAGGCAGGCTTGCCAGAGCCGTGTCATCTCTGATTTAGCCGTCTCCATTCCGCTGGAATCAAGGCTGGAGAGCGGCGTTCTCTCTCGTGAGGGTAGGGAGGCGGTGGGGGCGCTGGCTACCGGCTGGAGGTTTAATCCTCCCTTGGGCAAATATTTCGTTGAGCTGCTGCCGCCAACCATAGAGGATAATATCAGCGATTTGTCCCGACTGCTGAGAGGTTTAAAACAGCGCTATAAGCTGAGCAACATGACGGTGGACTTTGACATTGTCAGGAAGCTGCCCCAGATATTACGCAGTAGTGATTGGAAAGCCACCGTAACCACTCTGGTAACCGCCGTCAAGCCCCGAGCCGCCGAGATACGCCGACCAAGGGTGATAAATGTGGAAGCTGGCGAAACCAAGGCAAACCACTATTCACTGGCTTTTGATATCGGCACGACCACTGTCTGCGGTCAGTTGCTTGACTTAAATCAGGGGAAGGTTATCGCCCAGGGCATAGATTACAACGGGCAGATTAGCTACGGCGCTGATGTTATTACCCGTATTGACTACTGCCGGCGGAAGGGCGGCCTTGATAAGCTGCAGCAGACGGTTGTCGCCACCATTAACGGGGTTATTGACCAGCTACTGGACCAGAGCCAGATTGATAGAGAGCATATCGGTCATCTGGGTGTTGCCGGCAATACGACCATGATTCAGCTTCTTCTTGGTCTTGACCCTAAATATATCAGGTTAACCCCCTATACTCCGGCGGCTAACCTTATTCCACCGGTGAAGGCAGGCTCGCTGGGGATTAAGGTCGGGGAGCATGTCTACCTTTCTGCCTATCCTCTGGTGGCTAGCTATGTTGGCGGCGATATCATTTCTGGGGTGGTCGGCTCCGGGGTATACCAGCGCAAGGAGAAGACCCTGTATATGGATATCGGCACCAATGGTGAGATAGTAATCGGCAATTCAGACTGGATGGTAACCGCCGCCTGTTCGGCTGGCCCTGCCTTTGAGGGCGGCGGCATAAAGCACGGTATGGTCGCCGCCAGTGGCGCTATTGAGGAGTTTGACATCAACCCGTCAAATCTGGAGCCGGTAATTGGCACCATCGGCGGGGAAAAGCCAAGGGGAATCTGCGGCTCGGGCTTGATAAACATTGTCGCCGGACTGCTTGAGGCCGGAGTTATCGCTCGGAACGGCAAGTTTAACACTGATTTGCCGACAAAGAGGGTGAGGCCGGGCAGGGATGGCAATGAGTATGTTCTGGCTTGGGCACCGCAGACCCAGATTGGCAAAGATATTGTTATCACCGAGGTGGATATTGATAACCTCATTCGGGCTAAGGCAGCCATGTATGCCGGCTGCCAGACGCTGGCTAAGAGCGTGGGCATTACCTGTTCAGATTTTGACCAGGTTATTATCGCCGGTGCCTTCGGCAGCCATATTGATATTGAGAAGTCAATTGTCATCGGGCTTTTTCCCGATATCCCTAAAGAAAGGTTTACCTTCATCGGCAACGGCTCCCTGCTGGGGGTAAGGCTGGCTTCCTTCTCCACCGATATCATTGATGATGCCCGCAGGGTTGCCCAGATGATGACCAATTTTGAATTGAGCGCCACCCCAGCCTTTATGAAAAATTATATCGCTGCCCTGTTTCTGCCGCATACCAATATCAGAGAATTTCCCTCGGTAAAGGAAAAGCTGCTCAAGCTGCGGAAGGGTAAATTAAAGCGGGGGGTGGGTGTTTGAGCGTCTCAATTGCTGTTGCCGGCAAGGGCGGTAGCGGAAAGACATCTTTAGCCAGCCTTATTATCCGCTACCTGAAAAAAAATAATAAGAGCCCGATTCTGGCAATTGATGCTGACCCTAATGCCAACCTGGGGGAGAGCCTGGGGCTTGGGGTCAGGCAGACAGTTGGCTCGGCGATTGCCTCCTTTAATGAGGAGAAAATAAGGATACCTCAAGGAATGACCAAGGAAGCCTATCTGGAGTATAGACTAAATGAGGTTTTAGTTGAGAGCAAGGGGCTTGACCTGGTAACGATGGGTCGGGGGGAGGGTCCTGGTTGCTATTGTTACCCTAACCTATTGCTGCGCAAATTTATAGACACCCTGTCGGCAAACTATAGTTATATTGTGATGGATAATGAGGCTGGTATGGAGCACCTATCCCGAAGAACCACTCAGAATGTTAATGAGCTTTTGCTTATATCTGACCATTCGGTGAAGGGGGTGCGCACGGTGACTCGGATAAGGGAGCTGGTCTCGGAACTTAAACTGGTGGTGGCCAGGCAATCAGTGGTAATTAATTTTGCTCCCCCCAGGCTGGATACTGCCGTTACTGAGGAGCTAGCCAGGCTGGGGATGGAACCAATAGCTACCATCCCCTTTGATGAGACAGTAATGGATTATGACCTTAAACTGAAACCGCTCCCTGAACTGCCGGATACATCACCGGCAGTGGCGGCGGTTAATGACCTGATGGCTAAGTTACTTGGTAAAAACTGAATTTGGAGGGAAAAATGGCGGCACAGATAATTAGCGGCACCGAGATTGCCAAGCAGATTCGTCAGGAGATGAAAGAGGAAATCACCTCTCTTAAAGAGAAGCATAATCTCATTCCCGGACTGGCTACCGTCCTGGTGGGTGAGGACCCGGCATCCCAGGTCTATGTTGGGCAGAAGGAGAAAGCATCCCTAGCCCTGGGCGTGTACTCAGAGCGGCATGACCTGGCGGCGGACACCAGTGAGAAGGAGCTTTTAGCCCTGATTGAAAAATTAAATAAAGACCCCAAGATTCACGGCATTCTCGTCCAGCTCCCCCTGCCCAAGCATATCAATGAGACCAGGGTTCTCTATGCCATTGACCCCAAAAAGGATGTTGATGGCTTTCACCCGGTGAATGTGGGCAAATTGATGATTGGCGAGCCGGATTATTTACCCTGCACCCCTCACGGAATCCAGCAGCTTCTAATCAGGTCCGGGGTTAGGCTTGAAG
>SOJS01000055.1 GCA_004376435.1 Dehalococcoidia bacterium | reverse complement strand
CCAAGAAGGT
The DNA here is from genome assembly GCA_004376435.1 of Dehalococcoidia bacterium. GTDB lineage: Bacteria > Chloroflexota > Dehalococcoidia > Dehalococcoidales > JAUVZE01 > SOJS01. Next base: position 6,509 of record SOJS01000055.1, on the reverse strand, counting down.
CGCGGAGAAGACCAAGAAAGTCAAGGAGAAGACATGAAAGAACTAGTGGAGTACATCGCCAAATCAATCGTTAACCTACCCGATGAGGTGGTGGTTACCGAGGAAACAGACGAGCAGGGTATAACGCTCAAGTTACAGGTTGCCGATGAGGACAAGGGGCGGGTGATTGGTAAGCAGGGGCGAATAGCTGAAGCTATGCGCACCTTAATCAGGGTGAAAGCAGCTAAAGCCGGTACCAGAGCCACTCTAGAGATTATCTAGAGTTGTTTAATATTAGTAACCCAAGCGGGATTTTAAGTGCCCGCTTTTCTTCTTCTTCTCTGCTCGGCTACCTTAAGACGAATTAGGGCACGACGTAGCGCCGCCTCAGCCCGAGCTTCGTCAATAGCAGGGATTTTACGCTCACGCAATCTTTCCTCAGCCCGGCGCTTTGCCTCCTCAGCCCGGGAGATATCAATCTCCTCAGCCCGCTCGGCGGCATCAGCCAGGATGATAACCCGCTCTGGTCTCACCTCAAGGAAGCCGCCGGAGATAGCCAGGGAGAACTCCTGACTGCCCTTCCTCACCACCAGCTCCCCGGGCTGGAGCGTGGTCATCAAAGGGGCATGGTGAGGCAGAATTCCCAGCTGACCCTCAACACCGGGGGCAACTACTATATCCGCCTCATCGGAATAAACCACCTGCTCGGCGGTGACAATATCAAGTTTTAAGGGAGACATCTATAGCACCTCTTATTCCTTAGCCTCTTCAGTGGGTTTTTCCTCCTCTTTTGCCCCTGCCTTGTCCTCTGTGGTGGTCTCTATAACCTCGGCACCCATCTTCTTGGCTTCCTTTACGGCTTCATCTATAGTGCCTACCATATAAAAGGCTTGCTCCGGCAGACTGTCGTGCTTCCCTTCCAGAATCTCCTTAAAGCCGCGCACTGTCTCCTTTATGGGCACATACCTGCCCTGGCGACTGGTGAAGACCTCGGTGACAAACATCGGCTGGGACAGAAATCTCTGTATCTTGCGGGCACGGCTGACAATAAGCTTGTCCTCCTCACTAAGCTCCTCAACACCCAATATGGCAATTATGTCCTGAAGGTCTCTGTAACGCTGGAGAACCCGCTGCACCTCGCGGGCGACCTGATAGTGCTCCTTGCCAATAATATCCGGGGTGAGAATGCGCGAGGTTGAGGCTAGGGGGTCAACCGCCGGGTATAATCCCTGCTCAGCGATGGACCTCTCCAGGGCGACGACGGCATCAAGGTGGCCAAAGGTGGTGGCAACTCCAGGGTCGGTATAATCGTCAGCCGGAACATAGATAGCCTGGAAGGAGGTGATGGAGCCTTTCTTGGTTGAGGTAATTCTCTCCTCCAAATCACCGACCTCGGTGGCCAGGGTTGGCTGGTAGCCCACTGCCGAGGGCATCCTTCCCAGCAGGGCTGATACCTCCATACCGGCCAGGGTATAGCGGTAGATATTGTCAATAAAGAGGAGAACATCCTGACCCTTGACATCACGGAAGTACTCGGCCATTGTCAATCCGGTAAGCCCCACCCGCAGACGGACGCCGGGCGGCTCGTTCATCTGCCCAAAGACCATTACCGTCTTCTCAATCACGCCTGATTCTTTCATCTCACGCCACAGGTCATTGCCTTCTCTTGACCTCTCCCCGATGCCGGTAAAGACGGAAAAGCCGCCGTGCTCAGTGGCAACGTTACGGATAAGCTCCATAATGATAACCGTCTTGCCCACCCCGGCACCGCCATAGGCACCCACCTTGCCGCCCTTGGTAAAGGGGGCAACCAAGTCAATAACCTTGAGCCCGGTCTCCAGTATCTCGGTGCTTGTCTCCTGCTCCTCAAGAGAGGGTGGTGGGCGGTGGATGGGCCAGCGCTCATCAGTCTTAACAGCGCCGAGGTTATCTATCGGCTCGCCAAGGACATTAAAAAGACGACCTAAGGTAGCTTCACCCACCGGCACTGCCAGCGCCGCTCCGGTGTCTATCGCCTCCACCCCCCGCTTCAGCCCATCAGTAGGCGATAGCGCCAGACAGCGCACCCAGTTATTGCCAATGTGCACCTGAACCTCAAGAAGGAGCTTGCCGCTGTCAGTTTTAATCTCAATAGCATTGTAAAGTGCCGGTAGCTCATCAGGCGGGAACTCAATATCTACCACCGTCCCGATTACCTGAGCTACCTTACCTTTAGCCATAATAACCTCCTTGCGCCTAGGCTAGGGCCTCAGCTCCGCCAGTGATATCAAGAAGCTCCTTGGTGATAGCCTCCTGGCGGGCTTTATTGTACATCAGGGTTAGCTCACCAATAAGCTCATTGGCATTATCAGTGGCATTTCTCATAGCCACCATTCTGGCTGACTGCTCGCTGGCAATGGACTCCAGAATGGCGTGGTATATCTGCATCTCAACAAAACGCGGCAGTAGTCCGCCTAATACTACTTCAGGGCTTGGTTCATAGATATAGTCCACATTCCGCACGCTAGGTATGGCTGCCGGCTCAACCGGCAGAATCTGCTTGAGGACTGGCCTCTGTACCATTGTCGAGACAAATTGGGTATAGGCTAAATAGACCAGGTCAATAACGCCATCAGTATAGTCATCAATAATAATGCGGGCTATGGGCAGGGTATCCAGCAGGCTGGGCTTGTCACCGAGACCGATAAACTCAGCCCGAATATCACGGCCATGCCGCCCCATAAAATCCAGCCCCTTACGACCAACGGCGATAATAGCAACCGGCATCTTCTGCTCCAGAATAAAGCTGGCTGTCTGGCGATTGATATTAGCATTCAGCCCGCCACACAGACCGCGGTCAGGGGTGATATGGACAATGGCAATCTTCTTTACTTTTCGGCGCTGGAGCAGAGGGTGAAGCCGGTCACCAGTCTGGGAGAGAGCCGCCAGGTCAGCCAGCACCTGGGTAATCTTCTCGGAATAGGGTCGCCCGGCCAGACCGCGCTCCTGCGTCCGCCTCATCTTGGAGGTGGCAACCATCTCCATCGCCCGCGTAATCTTAACTATACCCTGGATACCGCGTATGCGGCGGCTAATTAGCCGAATATTAATCAATCTTTGACCTCTCCCCCTGTGTCCCCCTCTCCTTGAAAGGAGAGGGGGATTGGTTTTATAAGAGAGGCTTCGCCTCTCTTTAACTCTCCTTAAAAGTAGGGAAGTGTGGGCTTTAAAGGGGATTGCCTTCAGGCTACCCTAAAGACATCCCCTGCTTAAACTCGGTAATGGCTTTCTTTAGCGCCTCCTCCGTCTGAGCCGTAATCTCCTTTTCTTTGGCAATATTCTCGCCCACCTTGGGGTGGTTTGCCTCCATAAATTGATGGAAATCGGCTTCAAAGGCGACTACCTTATCCAAGGGGATATCGTCAATATAACCATTAATGGCCGCATAAAGAACCATAACCTGCTCCTCCAGCGGCATCGGGGTGTACTGAGACTGCTTTAAGACCTCAGTGATGCGCTGCCCGCGCTCCAGCTGAGCCCGGGTCGTCTTATCCAGCTCAGAAGTGCCAAACTGGGCAAAGGCGGCTAGCTCCCGGTATTGAGACAGCTCCAGCCTGAGCTTGCCGGCGACCTGCTTCATCGCCTTGGTCTGTGCCTTACTCCCCACCCGAGAAACGGACAGCCCGACATTTAACGCCGGTCTGATGCCGGCATTAAACAGGTCAGCCTCCAGATAAATCTGACCGTCAGTAATGGAGATGACATTGGTCGGGATATAAGCAGAGACATCACCCGCCTGGGTCTCAATGATAGGCAGTGCCGTCAGCGAACCACCGCCATACTCATCAGCATACTTGGCGGCTCTCTCCAGCAGGCGGCTGTGCAGATAAAAGACATCACCGGGATAAGCCTCCCGCCCCGGCGGGCGGCGCAGCAGCAGGGAAAGCTGGCGGTAAGCCCAGGCATGCTTGGAGAGGTCATCATAGATGATGAGAACATCTTTACCCGCCTCCATGAACTCCTCACCCATAGCACAGCCGGCATAGGGAGCCAGGTACTGCAGGGCAGCCGAATCCGAGGCATTGGCGGCAACAACAATGGTATGCTCCATAGCCCCGTAAGACTCCAAGGTGGCAATCACCCGTGCCACCTTGGATACCTTCTGCCCGATGGCAACATAGATACAGATTAAATCGCCGCCCTTCTGATTGATAATGGTATCAAGGGCGATGGCTGTTTTCCCGGTGGAGCGGTCACCGATAATAAGCTCTCTCTGCCCCCTGCCCAAGGGAATCAAGCTGTCTATTGCCTTGATGCCGGTCTGCACCGGGGTATCTACTGACTTACGCCGGGTAACATTGGGGGCAACCCTCTCCACCGGCCGTTTCTTATCCGTCTTAATGGCGCCCCTGCCATCCAGGGGGTAGCCCAGAGAATCAACCACCCGGCCGATAAGAGACTCGCCCACCGGCACCTCGGCAATACGGCCGGTGCTGCGCACCTCATCCCCCTCCTTAATCTTGGAATAGTCGCCAAGGATAATGGCGGCTACGTTATCCTCCTCCAGATTTAGAGTAATCCCCATAATATCATTGGGGAACTGGAGCAGCTCATTGTATTTAGCCGCCGCCAGCCCGTAAATGCGGGCGATGCCATCACCGACCTCAACCACAGTGCCAACATCCACCATGGCTAGTTCCATACCAAACTGCTCAATCTGCTGTTTGATGACGGAAGTAATATCCCGTCCTCTTGTTGTCATCCTGCTTACCTCCTGGCGCCTGCCATCTCCTTCTTTAATGCCTCCAGCTTAGTGCGGGTGCTGCCGTCAAGTAGTTTGCCATCAATTCTGGCAACCAGCCCGCCGATTAGGCTAGGGTCCACTCTGGTCTTGAGCGTTATCTTCTTACCGACGACGCTACCGAGATGCTCGGCTAGCTTCAGCTTATCTTCCTCACCAAGGGGGACAGCGGTAATAACCTCCGCCGTCTCCAGACCACGGTAGCTATCCAGCAGCCGCTGATAGTCATCGGCAATGTCACCAATAATACCCAGCCGACGCTTAAGCAGCAGCAGATAGACCAGATTCAGGGCAAGGGGGTTTATATCGCCCAGCTGCTGTGACAGCAGTTTAGCCTTATTGGCAAAACGAACTCTGGGGCTCGCCAGAAAGGCAAAAAATGCCTCATCTTCAATCAGGCGGGTAATCTTTCTCAGGTCAGACTGCCACCTATCCAGTTCTTTTGCCGCCAGCGCCATCTCAAACACTGCCTGAGAATAGCGCCGGGCATAAACCCTTCTCGCCACTATCTTATTACCCTTTAAATTTACTAACCCTTCTTCAGGGTCTGGCTCTCTTTTAAGACCTTTTCAATAAGCTGGCGGTGAGCCTCTTTATCCAGCGATTTATCAATGACCTTGCCCGCGGTGAGGATGGTTAAATCGGCAAACTCCTGGCGCAGTTCGTCGATAGCCTCGTCCCGCTCCCGCTGAATCTCACCCCGTGCCCGAGTAATAAGGGATTCGGCATCCTGTTTTGCTGCCTGCTGCGCCTTCTGCCTCATCTCCTCCCCGGTGCGCGCCGCTCGGGCTAATACCCCCAGCCCTTCTTTGCCGGCAGCGGCAATCTGCTTTTTAACCTCTTCCTCAGCTCGCTCCGCCTGCTTTTTGATTTGCTCTGTCTGCTCCATGCTCTCTTTAATCCGGCGCGAGCGCTCGTCAAGCATCCTCATAACCGGTTTATAGGCAACCAGATAGAGAAGACCGAGCAGGAGAGCAAAATTTATAATCTGGGCAATTAGTGTTGGTAGGTTAATTCCCAATCCTTCCATAATAAACCACCTCAGAGCACTGACTGCAGTACAGCGTTAATAATCGCTGCTGCAAATACAAGCACGCCAACAATCACTGCTGAGATTATGAGGGCTATAAAAGCTGGAAGCCCATTATTTTCCATGGCTCCTCACCTCCATCCTTAATACTGGCTAGGCAATCATGGCAATTATAATGGCCACTATCAGGGCATAAATGGCTATTGCCTCGGCAAAAGCAATGGCCAGTATCATGTTGGTCATTATCGGTCCCCTGGCTTCAGGGTTACGCCCCAGCGCCATCATCGCCCCGTAGCCCAAAATTCCGATGCCAATGCCCGGTCCCAGGGCACCCAGGCCAATAGCCAGCCCCGCCGCCAACATTCTAATCCCTTCTACTTCCATTCTTCATTCCTCCTTTTTCTAAAATTACTTTAGACGGCTCTATTAATAGCCAAACTTCTTCCTTAATCTGCCTCCGCGGTATGAGGAGTAACGGCAATAGTGGCAAAGACCAGGGTTAGCCCGCCAAAAATAAGCGCCTGAACAAAGCCAACAAGAAGCTCAAGACCGTAAAAGGGTAAGGCGAGCACCCAAGGGACAAGGAAAGCCACTATTAGCAGTAATATTTCACCGGCAGTCATATTGCCGAAAAGACGAAAGGTAAAGCTGATGATACGCACCAGCTCACTCAATAACTCCAGAAGACCAACGAAAATATCAATGGCTCCAGAAAAGAGC
>SOJS01000034.1 GCA_004376435.1 Dehalococcoidia bacterium | reverse complement strand
GCGGCGCCCTTGATTTTGTGGTTAGTAAGGGAGCACTTACGGTTGGCTATATCGAGGCTAAAGATGTCGGCAGGAGCCTTGATGAAGCGGAGAAAACGGAACAGCTTGGCCGCTATCGTGACTCACTAACTAACCTTATCCTGACCGACTATGTAGAGTTCCGCTGGTATGTAGATGGGGAGCATCGTTTCTCAGCACGTCTGGGAACACCAACGAAAGAAGGCAAAATAAAGCGTGATAAGGCTGGAGTTCAGGCTGTTACCGAACTTCTGTCTGACTTTCTTGCCCATAAGGCCGAGTCTGTAGGCACCCCGAAAGAACTGGCGCTGCGCATGGCCCGCTTGGCGCACATGATTCGGAATCTTATCATGAATGCCTTCGAAAAGGAGTTGGAAAGTGGAACTGTCCATAGTCAGTTAGCTGCTTTCCGTGATAATCTTATTCCTGACCTTTCGGTTGAGCAGTTCGCCGAAGTAAATAATGAAGAGAGGGAGCAGGCCAGTTTTGCAAAAGTGACCTTAAGTGGAGATAGGGGGATTCGAACCCCCGACCTCTGCGATGCGAACGCAGCGCTCTCCCAGCTGAGCTATATCCCCACGCCCCCAAATTATAGCATATACGAGATTTTATATTAACCCTGTCCCCTTTTAGTTTTAATTTGGTAACCCTCCCCCTTTGTCCCCCTCCCTTATCAAGGGAGGGGGATTGGGTATGTAAGAGAGGCTCCGCCTCTCTTTAACTCTCTTGTTATTTGCCCCTCTCTTTAGCTCTCTTGTATTATCTGCCCATTTAAAAGGTTGCGTATTAAGGGTAGCTTGAAGGGGCGAAGCCCCTTCAAAAAATAATCCTTCCCCCTCTCCTTTGAAGGAGAGGGGGATAGAGGGGGTGAGGATGATATCTGATATTTTCCTTGTCAGCCACTGGCATTATTGCTATACTTAGTCTGCCGTCTTCAGGGGTGCGGCATATGAGCTTTGAGACCATTATCGGGCTGGAGGTGCATGCCCAGCTACTGACCAGAAGCAAGATGTTCTGCCGCTGCAGTGCTGACTATGCCAGCACGCCGCCCAATACCCATGTCTGCCCGATATGCCTGGGTATGCCTGGTGTCCTGCCGACTATCAATAAGCAGGCAGTGGAGTATACCCTGATGACAGCGCTGGCACTGAACTGCCAGATTGCTGACTCTACCAAGTTTGACCGCAAGAACTACCCCTACCCTGATTTGATGAAGGGCTATCAGATTTCCCAGTATGATGCCCCCATCGGGTATGGGGGCTGGCTTAACATTGAGGTTGATGGTCAAAGGAAGCGGATAGCTATTACCCGTGTCCACCTTGAAGAGGATGTCGCCAAGCTGGTGCACCATGCTGCTACCGGCGGGGAAGGCTACAGTCTGGTGGATGTTAATCGGGCGGGGGTGCCGCTGATGGAGATTGTCGGCGAGCCGGATTTGCGCTCCCCGGAAGAAGCCCGGCACTATCTGGTGAAGCTGCGCACTATCCTCCAGTACCTGGGTGTCTCTACCGGGAATATGGAGGAGGGGAGCTTTCGGTGTGATGCCAATATCAGCATCCGCCGGCAAGGTAGCCATAATTCTATGGCCAAGGTTGAGGTCAAGAATATGAACAGTTTTAAGGCGGTCTACCGGGCGCTGGAGTATGAAGCCAGACGGCAGCGGAAGGCAGTCAGTGAGGGCGGAAAGCTTACCCAGGAGACCAGAGGCTGGGTGGAGGAGAGGGGAAAAACAGTTTCCCAGCGCAGTAAGGAGTATGCCCACGACTACCGCTACTTCCCTGAGCCTGACCTGCCGCCTCTGATATTAAGCCGTGAGTGGGTGGAGGAGATAAGGGCAAAACTGCCTGAACTGCCTGAGGAAAGACGGCAGCGGTTTATTGCCGATTACAAACTGCCTCTCTATAACGCCAGCCTGCTTACCGGTTCCAGGGCGATGGCTGACTACTTTGAAGACTGCCTCAAGACAGGGATACTCTCCAACCTGTCGCTGCCCAAAAGAGCCAAGATGGTGAGCAACTGGCTTTTGGGAGAGGTTAGTCGTATAATGAATGCCAATGACATAGATATAGCTAATTTCAGAGGCAAGGTCAGCCCGGGGCGGCTTATTAAATTGCTCGCCTTAAACTTGCAGGCTGATATTAGCACGGCGACGGCTAAATCGGTGCTTGAGGAGATGTTTAAGACCGCCAGAGACGCCGATGATATTATTCACCAGAGGGGGCTTAGCCAAATCAGTGATACCGAGGCTATTGAACAGGAAGTCCTAGCGGTAATAAAGCAAAATACTCAGGCAATAGCTGATTATAAGGCAGGCAAGACACAGGCGCTCAAGTTTCTTGTTGGGCAGGTAATGAGGGCTACCGGGGGTCGTGCCGACCCTAAGCTGGTAAACGAACTGATAGAGAAAAAACTGGCTGAGGTTTCACCCAGTGGAGAGGGAAGATAGATGCAAACCCCCCTCAATATAGCTCAAATAATACTATCTATCGCCCTGATATTGGTTATCCTGTTGCAGGTTCGGGGCGGGGGCTTGGGGGGTATCTTTGGTCAGGCGGATAGTGTCTATAGAACAAGACGGGGCGTGGAGAAGACATTATTTCAGCTTACCATTGCCCTGGTGGTTCTGTTTCTTATTGTCTCCGTGATAACCCTCACCGTCAGCTAGCATTCGGCGGTGGTGGGACTGGGGTAAGATGGCTGTAATAACCTTGACCACTGATTTTGGTTTGACTGATGCCTATGTCGCCGCCATTAAGGGGGTGATACTCGGTATCAATCCCGAGGCGACGCTGGTTGATATCTGTCATAACATTAAACCGCAGAATATCCCTCAGGCGGCTTTTGTGCTGAGCACGGCTTACCAATTTTTCCCCCAGAGAACAATCCATTTAGTGGTGGTTGACCCTGGAGTTGGCACCGAGCGCAAGGCTATTATCTTAAGGACAGCCATGGCTGACTTCGTTGCCCCTGATAATGGTGTCTTAAGCTATGTTATCCAGGAGTCTTCACCCAGAGTGATGGCAGATAGTGTTAAAATCCAGCCGAGAAAGCTTCCCTCAGGACTGGAGGCGGTGGCTATCACTGAGCCCCGCTTCTGGCGGACGCCGGTCAGCCCTACCTTCCACGGGCGGGATATCTTTGCCCCGGTAGCCGCCCTGCTCTCCTTAGGCTTCCCACCGATAGAGTTTGGTGAGGCGGTAACATCACTTAAAGTTTCCCCCCGCCCCCGCCCAGAACAGAAACCGGACGGCTCGTTGGAAGGGCATATCCTCCACATTGATAACTTCGGCAACCTGATTACTAGTATTAAGAGTGATGACCTGCCGCCAACAAAACAGCCGGTAACTATTGAGGTGGCTAACCAGTTTATTCTCGGGCTAAGCCGTACCTATGCTGAAGGCAGTGGACTGTTTGCCCTCATTGGCAGCAGCGGCTACCTGGAGATAGCCCTCAAGGGGGGCAATGCCAAGGCCTTTCTTGATGCCGAGGTGGGAGATGAGGTGAAATTGAGACAGCAGCCAGAGGGCGTTGGCGAGGAGAGGGAAGACAAAAAAGCCTGGCGCCAGAGCCAACCGGCCAGTTAAGGCAACATTATTAAATATAGACAAGTCACAGTGAGGTAAAGCGATGAAGCTAAAAATATGGTTTTTGGAGACCAGACCGCAGTTCCTGCTTCTTTCCGTGGTGCTGGCTTTTCTTGGCACCAGTATTGCTTGGTATGATGGTTACTTTCATTTTGGTTATGCGGTGCTGGCTTTTCTGGGACTGCTGCTGGCTCACATTAGCGTTAATGTGCTCAATGACTATTTTGACTACCGAAGCGGGATAGACCTGGCGACGAAGAGAACCCCATTTAGCGGGGGCAGCGGCATCCTGCCGGCATCTCTGCTCAAGCCGGGGCAGGTTCTGTGGTTGGGGCTTATCTCCTTGCTGCTGGCTATCCCCATCGGTGTTTATTTTGTGGTATTAAGGGGCTGGCTGCTACTGCCCCTGCTTTTAGTGGCTGCTTTGTGTGTTCTGCTCTATACCCCTTTCATACTCCGGCTGAGGTGGCCAGAGTGGGCACCGGGGCTGGGTATGGGGTTTTTGCCGGTGCTGGGGGTTTATTTTGTTCAGACCGGAGATTATAACTTACCCCTGCTTATTGCCGCCGTACCCTCTGGCATTCTGGTGCATAATCTGCTCCTGCTAAACGAATTTCCTGATGTTGACGCTGATAAGAAAGCTAGCCGAAAGACACTGCCCATAATAATAGGCAGGAAGAAGGCGGGTGTTGTCTATTCAGTGCTGACGGTGGTCATTTATTTGTGGATAATCGGCGGCGTGGTTGTTGGCAAGATGCCCCCCCTCTCCCTGATAGCTTTATTAACCCTCCCGCTGGCTATAAAGGCAATCGGCGGCGCCTTAAAGCCAGAGGAGATGAGTAGGTTGGTGCCGGCAATGGCGAATAATGTTCTGGTTGTTCTCTTAACCCAGTTACTGCTGGGCATCGGCTATATCCTGGCCGGGGCTATAGGGTGATGGGGACGAAGGGTGATTGAGGCGTTTGTCGCCAACTTGGCTGACCTTCTCCCCTTCGGCTACGCCTTCGCTGCCGGCATGGTAACCACGGTTAGCCCCTGTGGTGTTGCCATGCTTCCTGCCTATGTCTCGCTCTACCTGGGGGTGGATGAGGAGGGTTTCCGCCATCAGCCCCCCCTACGGCGAGGCGCCCGTGCTTGCTTATTAAGTCTGGCGGTAACCGCCGGCTTTGTTTTCTTCTTTATTGTCGCCGGGGCTATCCTTTCCTTGGGTGGTGAGTTTATTATTCCCCTTATTCCCTGGGCGACGATAATAATCGGTATCAGCCTCATCCTTCTCGGAATCTGGCTTCTGGCTGGTGGTCACCTTTACCTTGCCGTCTTCAGCCGACTGGCTGACCGAATGGGGAAGTTTCGGGGTTCGGGGGTCCTCGGCTTTTTAGTCTTTGGTATTGCCTATGCCATCGCCGCTTTCAGCTGTACCCTGCCTGTCTTTCTGGTGGTGGTGGGCGGTGCTCTGGCTGGGGGAGGGTTTACTGCTGGCCTGCTTCAGTTTGTGAGCTATGCCCTGGGGATGGGTCTTGTCATCACTATCGTTACTCTGGGCACTGCCTTCTTCAAGGAGGCAGTGCACCGCTGGTTAAGGCGGCTGGTGCCGCTGGTGGCCAGGTTCAGCGGTCTGCTGCTCATCTTTGCCGGCGGCTATATCCTTTACTTCTGGTTCGCTGTCGGTGACCTGCTGGGTTGAAAATTTTAAAAAGGGGGTAAAAATGGGTATTTGGCTGCGACGTTCTACCTCTCGTTTTCTGTGGCCAGCCCTGGTGCTGCTGGCGGTCGCCCTCTCCTTGATGGCTGCTCCCAGCTGCACCCCCTCACCACCGGATACAGGAAATGACCAGAGACCCGAAGTAGGCAACCTGGCGCCTGATTTTACCCTGACTGACCTTGATGGCAACAGTGTTACCCTGAGTCATTTTCGGGGTAAGGTGATTTTCCTTAATTTCTGGGCTAGCTGGTGTCCACCCTGTCGGGCGGAGATGCCGGATATGGAAGCCATCTACCAGAATTATAAGGACCAGGACGTGGTTGTTATTGGCGTTAACGTCAATGAGGCTGAGAATGCAGTGCGCCAGTTTGTCCAGCAGGGTGGCTATAGCTGGACATTCGTCATTGATACCACCGGTGAGGTGACCAGAAGCTACGGTGCCACTGCCATCCCGGCCAGCTTCTTTATTGACCGGGAGGGTATTATCCGGGCGGTCAGCATCGGCTCTATGAGCCAAGAAGTTATGGCATCTCATCTGGCTGAGGCGATGGGGTGAAGCTGGCTGGACAAGATTTAGGGCAGGGGCTATAATCTTGGGTAGTTATGAGTTCTCAACCTAGACTTCATCCCCTCTTTGCCAGGCAGGAGATAGAGGCGGCGGTTAATAGGCTGGCGGCTGAAGTCAGGCAGGATTATCACGATAAATGCCCCCTTCTGATAGGCGTCCTTAAAGGCGCCTTTATTTTTATGTCTGACCTTGTTCGGCGTCTTGATTTTCCGCTTGAGGTAGACTTTGTCCGCCTCTCCAGCTATGGGCGGGGGCGGCAGAGTTCGGGCAGGATTAAGCTGGTGGGAGCTCTTACCTCTGAGGTTAAAGGCAGGGATGTGCTGGTGATTGAGGATATTGTGGACACTGGTCTGACCATTGCCTTCCTGCTGGACTACCTGAAAAAGAAGAAGCCAAATTCACTAAAGCTCTGTACCCTGACGGATAAGCCTTCCCGGCGCCAGGTGGCGGTTACTATTGACTATCTGGGGCTTACTGTTCCCGATAAGTTTGTTGTCGGCTATGGTCTGGACTGGGATGAGAAGTTTCGCAACCTGCCCGAAATATATTACCTGGAGGGTGAACTTGGCCGATAGTCGCCTAATCTCGGTGGCTAGAGGGGAGCTTCCGGCTGACCTGCTGTTGACTAATGCCAAGCTGGTCAATGTCTTCAGCGGTGAGGGTGAAGGGGGCAATGTGGCTATCTTC